>JAISTF010000168.1 GCA_031272745.1 Eubacteriales Family XIII. Incertae Sedis bacterium | reverse complement strand
CCGCTCGCGACCGACGGCCCGACCGACCCGCTCTTCGCCATCGTGTCGGAGAAATACGGCGTCGTCGTCATCAGCGGCCCGCACTCGGTCATGCCGTAGCCGTACGTGATCTTGAGCCCGAGCTCCTGGAGCCCGCGCACGACGCGCGGGTTGATGGCGGCCGCGCCCGTGAAGACGGAGTCGAGCCGCCCGCCGAAGACCTTCTGCTCCTCCTTGAAGATTTTGCGCGCCGCCTCGCGCGCCTTGCTGTCGTCGTCGGGCCCGAGGCTCGCCCGCAGGTTCAAATAATCATTGATGCGCTTTTGAAGGTCTGTCTCTCTTCCCGACTCCGCCACGCCGCGCAGGATTTTGTTATAGAAGTTTTCGAGCAGCAGGGGGACGAAGAGCATGACGGTGGGGCGCACCTCCTCCATGTTTTTCTGGATGTATTTGAGGCCGTCTCCGAAGGCGATGGCGACGCCGTTCGCGAGCATGAACTGCTGGCCCATGACGGCTTCGAAGCAGTGGTGCATCGGCAGGATGGAGACGGTCGTGCCGCCGGGCTTGACGCTGTGCGCGGCGGCCATGTCGGAGATGTTTGTGCCCATGCCGCGGTTGCTGAGCATGACGCCCTTCGCGTTGCCCGTCGTGCCCGAGGTGAAGAGCAGCGCGGCCATCGCGTCGGGGTCGATGGGTGTGCGGCGGAAGGCGTCGAGCTTTTTCCGCGGCAGGGCCTTGCCCTCGTCGAGCAGGCGCTGCCACGTCCAGATGCCGACGGGGCTGGACGCGCCGAGGTACTGCGTCATGCGGATCTTGTACGGGACGGAGTCGATGCCGTCCATCAGATCGTCGTAGCGCTCCGTGTAGAAGACGGCGTCGCATTTTCCGTATTCAAGCAGGTAGGCGATCTCCTCGCCGCGCAGCTCCTTGTCGAGCGGCACGACGACGCCTGCGCCGAAGAGCGCGGCGAAATAGGCGGTGGCCCAACCGTAGCAGTTGTCGCCGATGACCGCGATGCGCTTGCCGGAAAGCCCGAGGTCGACGAGCCGGGCGCCGAGCGCCACGATGTCGTTCATCGCTTCGCGGTAGGTGATGGGCCGGTAGGGCTCGGTGCGCGCGTCCTTGACGAAGTAGGCGGTCAGGTCAGGGTGGGCCTCGGCGCTTTCGAGCAGGATGTCGCGCACGAGCACGGGCGGGCCGCCCGTCGCGCCGCGCCCGCTCTTGCCGCCTTCGCCGTCCGCCGCGCGGCCCGTCCGGTACCGCGTGCCGGCGGGGTCGGCCGTCCGCCCGAAGATGTAGTCGAGCGACACGTCGAAATAGTCGGCGTACCAGAGCAACGTCTTCAGCGGCGCCGCCGTGTTGCCGTTCTCATACCGCCCGATGCTGGGCTGGTTCGTCCCCGCCAGCCGCGCAATCCGCGTCTGCGAATACCCGGCCTCTTCCCGCAGAGCCTTCAATCGTTCCCCAATGGTCGCCATCGCCACACCTCCAATACAAAACAAGCATAAGCGCATTGTTATTATACAATAAATGCAGGGAAGAATGTGTTCGGGAAGCAAGAAAAATGTGATATCATGATTCATGCTATGAGAGAACGCAGAGCAACGCTTTTCGTGGCCTTGGTCACCAATTTCGTGAATCCCTTTGCCGGCACGGCGCTCAACGTCGCGGTCCCCGCGATCGGCGTCGAGTTCGGCAGCGCCGCGACGGAACTGACGTGGATCGTGTCCGCGTACATGTTTTTCACGGTCGCGCTGTCCGTGCCGTTCGGGCGCATCGCCGACATCCGCGGGAAGCGCGGCATACTCGTCTGGGGCACGCTGGTTTTCGCCGTCACAAACGCGCTCCTCGCCCTGTCGCCGTCCATGCCGGTGTTCATCCTGTTCCGCTGCCTGACGGGCGTCGGCGGGGCGATGATCTTTGCGACGAGCATGCCGATCCTTGTCGACGCCTACCCCCCGCAGATGCGCGGGAAGATGATCGGCGTCACGGTCGGCATGGTCTACGTCGGTTTGTCGGCGGGGCCCGTCGTGGGCGGGCTGATGACGGAGCATTTCGGCTGGCGCAGCATCATGCTCGTCATTGCGGCTGTTACGCTGGTTTCCTTTTTTGCCACCGTCTTCTTTTTGTCGAAGAAGCCCGCGCCCGACGCGCAGACGTCCGGCGTGGGGGCCGGGAGCATCGTTCTCTTTGCGGTGTCCATGATCCTGTTCCTCTACGGCCTCACGACGCTTTCGCAGCATATCTGGTCCTATGTGACGCTGGCCCTTGGCATCGCGGTCTTCGCCGTCTTTGCGAAGCGCGAGACGAAAACGCCCACGCCGCTCGTCGAGATGCGCGTCTTCCGCGGCAACGGCGTCTTCGTCAAGGCAAACATCGCCGCGCTCTTCAACTACGCCGCCACGTTCGCCGTCGGCTACCAGCTCGCCATCTATCTGCAGCTTGTCGCGGGCATGAGCGCGGACATGGCCGGCATCGCGCTCATCGCGCAGCCCGTCGTCATGGCCATCGTCGCGCCGATTTCG
>JAISTF010000082.1 GCA_031272745.1 Eubacteriales Family XIII. Incertae Sedis bacterium | reverse complement strand
GTAAGCGGTCAACCATCGGCGCATAGGCAACAGAGCCCATCTGCGGGATAATGACATCGAGGTATCGGTGTCATTCGCACTTTTTGAACCAGGTACAAAAAGTGCGGGAAGGAGGCATGATGGACACAGACATGAGGGGCGTCAAGCGTGAGTACCGCATTGCGGAGTGGACGTGCCTAATCCGCGAGTGCGTCGGCAGCGGCATGACCACGAAGGCATGGTGCGAGGCGCATGGGATCAAGAAGCGCAAGTACTACTACTGGCTGAGGAAGGTGCGCGAAGCCGCGATAGAGACGTCGCTTGCGCTCGGCGGTGCCGACAGCGACGCCGACAGCGGCGCGGCGGCGCTTGCCGCTGCGGACGCGTCGGCCAGTGCGCCGGAATTCGTGCGCATCGTGTCGGATGAGCCGTTGCCTTCGCCGGGATGCCGCGCACCCGCGATGACCATCCGCACGGGCGCCGCCGAGTGCGTGGTGTATGGGGGCGCGGACCCCGAGCTCGTGGCGCGAGCCCTCTCCGCGCTGGGTGCGCGGCCATGATTGGCGACGTCAGCGGGGCAGAGCGGATATACATCGCGTGCGGGCATACCGACATGCGCAAGTCCATCGACGGGCTCGCCGCGTACGTGCAGCAGGCGTTCGGCATCGACCCCATGTCGAACACGCTGTTCCTCTTCTGCGGGAGGCGGCGCGACCGCATCAAGGCGCTATACTGGGAAGGCGACGGCTTCGTTCTCCTGTACAAACGCCTGGCGGACGGAAGGTTCCAATGGCCGGGGTGCGCGGAGGAGGCGAAGGCGATCAGCTGGCAGCAGTTTCGGTGGCTCATGGAAGGGCTGTCCGTTGAGCAGCGGAAGGCGATCAAACCCTCGCGGAAAGACCTCGTCGTCTGACGCGTAGTCCATGTTACAAAGCGATTAAATTCGTTGAATTTTCAACGAAAACGCTTGCCATTTTGCGCCGTTTCTGCTATGATATTTCCATCATGGAAACGCAAGCGGCCGAGGCGAAAAGAGTGGACTTCACGGCGATGAGCCGCGGCGAGCTCGAGGAGTTCGCGGCGGAAAAAGCGACCGCGGTCGTGGCGCTCGAGGCACAGGTGAAGTCGTACGAGGAGCTGCTCCGGAAGGCAAACGCGTTCCGGTTCGGCGCATCCAGCGAGCGGCACGTGTCCAGCGGCCAGCTGTCGATCTTCAACGAGGCCGAGGCCGAGCAGTCCTGTGATGCGCCCGAGCCGAAACGTGCCGACGTCGTCCCGCCCCCGAAGAAGGGCAAGCGGAAAGGACACAGACAAGACCTTGTGAAATCGCTCCCAAAGGAAACGGCGGAATACGTCTTGACGGACGAAGACCGCATCTGCCCCAAATGCGGCGGCGAGCTCTCCGAGATGAAGACCGTCGTGCGCACGGAGGTGGTGTTCACGCCGGCCACGTACAAGGCAGTCGACCACAGGACGAAGGTCTACTCGTGCCGCCGCTGCGACAAGGAGGGCACGGAGGGCACCGTCGTCGTCGCGCCGTCCCCCAAGGGGATGTTCAGGAACTCCCTGGCGTCGCCGTCCCTTGTCGCCGGCGTCATCCTAGGCAAGTACGGGCTCGCCCTGCCGCTGTACCGGCAGGCGCAGGAGATGGGGCGGGTCGGCTTCCCCGTCGGCCGCAACGTGCTGGCGAACTGGGTGATCAAGGCCGCGGAGGATTACCTCTCGGAAGTCCTGCGCCATATGCAGAAGAGCCTTCTTTCGTGCCGCGTCCTGCACGCCGACGAGACGACGGTCGAGGTCCTGAAGGAGGACGGGCGGGCGGCGACGGCGACCAGCTACATGTGGGCGTACCGCACCGGCGCGTGCGAAGGCCGGCAGGTCGTGCTTTTCCGGTACGCGCCCGGCCGAGGCGCGGAGTACCCGAAGGCGTTCCTCGAAGGGTACTCCGGCTACATACACACGGACGGCTATTCCGCGTACCGGGTGCTTTTGAAAACCACCGGGGCGGGGCCGCCGACGGACATCGTGTTCGTCGGGTGCTGGGCGCACGCCCGACGCAAGTTCACGGACATCGTGAAAGGCCTGAAGAAAAGCGAGACGATCGCGGGCACCGCGACCGAGAAGGCGCTCGCGTTCATCGGTAGGCTCTTCGAGATCGAGAAGGCGGCGAAGGAATTCGCGCCCGAAAAGCGCCACGCCTACAGGCAGAAGCACGCGGCGCCGGTCGTCGACGCGTACTTCGCGTGGTGCAAGGAGATCCAACCGAAGTGCGCGGGCGACTCTCTGCTCAAAGCCGTGAACTACAGCCTGAACCAAGAGGACGACCTCCGCGCGTACCTGCTCGACGGGAGGCTCGAGATATCGAACAACCTCGCGGAGAACGCCATCCGCCCGTTCTGCGTCGGCAGACGCAACTGGCTGTTCGCCGACACGCCGGAAGGCGCGGACGCGAGCGCCGCCTGCTACAGCGTCGTCGAAACTGCCAAGGCGAACGGCGTGGATCCGTTCGAGTACCTGAAGCATATCTTCACGGTTTTCAAAGATGCCGACACCGCCGCGCTGGACATGGAGGACTTCATGCCATGGTCGCTGGCACTGCCGGACTGCTGTCGAAGGAAGGGCGAGCCGGAAGCCCTCGCATCCTGACGCTTCTCCAAGGCCAAAAAGAATGGCGCCCAAGGCGGGCGCCGTTTATTGATCGCTTACGATCGATTCTTGAATCACAGGCGATCGCTTCGTCATGATCATCAAACAAAACGAGGCTGGTCAGCAGTCGAAATGAAGATCCTTTGTCGAGTTTCCAACCCGTATCGCCTGATTCATCCACGAAGCCCAACATGAATATCAGTATATCATAGAGATTCAATTAATAAAAGTAAATTTGAATATGATGTCCGTCACCGATACTTCTTCGCCATCGCCTTCGTAGCCTCCGCGAGCCGCGACCGAAGGCTCTCGGGGCTTTTGACCTCCACGACCAGGCCGTATTGCAACGCCCAGAAAAACATCGCGTTCTCGTTCACCTTCACCTCGACCTGAACGGTGTCATCGTCCACGGCGCTGAGCTGCGCATCCCGCCCGAACCAGTCGAGCACGTCGGCGATCTGCGGCTTGCCCGTGTGGAACGTCACATGGACGCTCTCCCCCGCGTACATATAGACATGCTCCGCCATATGGTTCGGCAGGTCGAA
>JAISTF010000135.1 GCA_031272745.1 Eubacteriales Family XIII. Incertae Sedis bacterium | reverse complement strand
AGCGCGACGTCGTCCGAGTCGTCGTAGCGGATCGTCAACTCGCCGCTCTGGATGTAAAACAGCTCCATATACGGGTGCGAATGGCGAAACTCCGCCGTCGTTTCGTCGAGCGCTTCCGCATAGTGTATGATGAAGTCGTAGGTGCCGAGCGGAAGCCGCGTGATCTGCCGCTGGCTGATGGGTTGGTTTTGATCCGTACGGGTTGGCATGATGGTTCTCTCTTTTTAAATGCAGTATACCAAAGAAACGCGTTTTGCACGATAAAAAATTTTTTTGAAATTCGCTTGACAAGAATGTTTCCTTATGCTAACATGGCATCATCAGTTGTTAGCTTTGGGCAACGGGGAGCTGGAATGATGCCTTTATCGATGACCGGTATCGGGGAAACCGCCTTCGTGAAGAAGGTCGGCGGCAGCGAGGAGATGCGCAAGTATCTCGGGACGCTCGGCTTTGTGGCCGGCAGCTGTGTTTCCGTCGTCGCGAAAACGGGGGAGAACGTGATCGTCAGCGTGAAGGAGTCGCGGATCGCGATCAGCCGCGAGATGGCGAGAAGGATCATGGTGTAGAGGTAGCGAAGGAAGGTAGCGGATGCAAACACTCAGGGAAGCAAAACCGGGGGACAGCGTGACGGTGACGAAAGTCGGCGGCGAAGGCGCGGTCAAACGGCGGATCATGGACATGGGCATTACGAAGGGCGTGGGGATCACGGTGCGCAAGGTCGCGCCGCTCGGCGACCCCGTCGAGGTCACGGTGCGCGGGTACGAGCTCTCGATCCGCAAGGCGGACGCGGAGATGATCGAGGTAGCGGCGGCA
The DNA here is from genome assembly GCA_031272745.1 of Eubacteriales Family XIII. Incertae Sedis bacterium. GTDB lineage: Bacteria > Bacillota > Clostridia > Peptostreptococcales > Anaerovoracaceae > WRFF01. The sequence goes on along the minus strand of JAISTF010000135.1, from coordinate 3,426 downwards.
AACGCGTAGGCGCGGCCCCGCAGCGCAGAAGGAGCAGGGAAAAACAAAATGGCAACATCCACACCCATCACCATCGCCCTCGCGGGCAACCCCAACAGCGGGAAGACGACGCTCTTCAACGCGCTCACGGGATCCAATCAATACGTCGGCAACTGGCCCGGCGTCACGGTCGAGAAGAAAGAAGGGCGGCTGCGCGGCACGAAGGACGTGACGATCGTCGACCTGCCCGGCATCTACTCGCTTTCGCCGTACTCGCCCGAGGAAATCGTTTCGCGTGACTTCCTCGTGGAGCAGCGTCCCCAGGCCATCCTCAACATCGTCGACGGGACGAACCTCGAACGCAACCTCTATCTGACGACGCAGCTTTGTGAACTCGGCATCCCCGTCGTCGTCGCCGTGAACATGATGGACGTCATGAAGAAAAACGGCGACAAGCTCTCCAAGGAAAACCTCTCAAAAGCCCTCGGCTGCGAGGTCGTGGAGATTTCCGCGCTCAAGGGCCACGGCGTCACGGACGCGGCAGACAAGGCCGTCGCGGCGGCGCGCGCGGTTTCCGAAGGTGCCAAGCCCCCCCGCCATGTGCACCGCTTCAGCGGCGGCGTCGAGCACGCGCTCGCGCACATCGAGGAGGCGCTTCTGCACGACCTGCCCGACGAGATGCAGCGCTGGTACGCCGTGAAACTGTTCGAGCGCGACGGCAACGCGACGGAGAAACTGCACCTGTCGCCCGATCGCCTCGCGCACATCGAGGAGGACATCACGGCCGCCGAGCAGGAGTTCGACGACGACAGCGAAAGCATCATCACGGCCGAGCGCTACGACTACATCGGCCAGATCATCGACGCGGCCATCAAGCGCCGCAACGCGGGCGTGCTCACGATGAGCGACAAGATCGACCGGATCGTCACCAACCGCATCCTCGCGCTGCCGATTTTCGCGGGCGTCATGTTCATCGTCTACTTCGTTTCCGTCACGACGGTCGGCGGCCTCGTCACGGACTGGGCCAACGACGGTGTCTTCGGCGAGGGCTGGAACCTGTTCGGCTCGGACATCTTCGTCCCCGGCATCCCTGTCCTTTTAGATGGTTTTTTGAATAACATCGGGTGCGCGGCGTGGCTGCACAGCCTGCTGCTCGACGGCATTGTGGCCGGCGTCGGCGCGGTCATCGGCTTCGTGCCGCAGATGCTCGTGTTGTTTGCCTTTCTTGCCTTCCTCGAATACTGCGGCTATATGGCGCGCATCGCGTTCATCATGGATCGCATCTTCCGGCGCTTCGGGCTGTCGGGCAAGTCGTTCATCCCGATCCTCATCGGGACGGGCTGCGGCGTGCCGGGCATCATGGCGTCCAAGACGATCGAAAGCGAGCGCGACCGCCGCATGACGGTCATGACGACGACGTTCATCCCGTGCAGCGCGAAGCTGCCGATCATCGCGCTCGTCGCGGGCGCGCTTTTCGGCGGCGCCCCGTGGGTCGCGCCATCCGCGTATTTCATCGGCATTGCGGCCATCGTGTGCAGCGGCATTATTCTGAAAAAAACGCGGCCGTTCCTCGGTGCCGTAGCGCCCTTTGTCATGGAACTGCCGGCTTACCACTGGCCGACGGTGCGCGGTGTGCTGCTCTCCATGTGGGAGCGCGGCTGGTCCTTCATCAAGAAGGCGGGCACGATCATCCTCTGCGCGACGATCTTCGTGTGGTTCACGTCGACTTACGGCTGGGAGGGCGGCGCCTTCGGCGTGGTCGACATGGAAAACAGCATCCTCGCGCACATCGGCAACGCGATTGCGTGGATTTTCTCGCCGCTCGGCTGGGGCGAGTGGAAGGCGGCGGTGGCCGCAATCACGGGCCTCATCGCGAAGGAAAACGTCGTTGGGACGTTCGGCATCCTGTACGGATTTGCGGAAGTGTCCGAGGACGGGCAGGAGGTCTGGGCGGCGCTCGCGGCGAGTTGGACGACGCTTGCGGCGTTCTCCTTCCTCGTGTTCAACCTGCTCTGCGCGCCGTGCTTTGCGGCGATGGGCGCGATCCGGCGCGAGATGAACAGCGCGAAATGGTTCTTCGCGGCCATCGGCTGGCAGTGCGGCCTCGCCTACGTCGTGGCCCTGTGGATTTATCAATATGGCAATCTCTTTTCGGGCGGCGGGTTTACCGCCGGGACAGTCGCGGCTTTTCTCCTCTCGGCCGCCTTCCTCTGGCTCCTCTTGAAGAAGCCTGCCCGAGAATTGGCAGGCGCGCGGATTCCCTCTCGCGCGGCGGCGGAACATGTTTGAGGTTTTCGCCTTCCTGCAGAATAACACCGGCACGATCCTCGTCGCTCTGGCCGTCTTCGGCTGGGCGGCGTGGGTCGTGGTTCGTGGTATAATGGGCGCGAGAAGAAAGGAGTCTTGCGCAAATTGCCCATCCTCGTGCAGCGGGGGCTGCCCGCATACAAAACACTAAAACAAGAGAACGTCTTCGTCATGCAGGACCGCCGCGCGGCGAAGCAGGACATCCGTCCGCTTCGCATCGCGATCGTGAACCTGATGCCGCTCAAAGAGGTCACGGAGACGCAGCTCATCCGTCTGCTCGCGAACTCGCCGCTGCAGGTGGAGCTTGAGTTGCTCACGCTTGCGTCGCATACGTTCACGCACGTCGACCCGCTCCATATGGAGACGTTTTACCGGAAATTCGACCAGCTGCGGCGGGAGAAATTCGACGGCATGATCATCACGGGCGCGCCGATCGAGACGATTCCGTTTGAAGAGATCGACTACTGGAACGAGTTGAAGGAAATCATGGACTACTCGACCGAGTGCGTGTTTTCGACGCTGCATCTGTGCTGGGGCGCGCAGGCGGGGCTGTACCACCACTACGGGCTTCAGAAGGAAATCCTGCCGGAGAAGCTGTTCGGCGTCTTTCCGCACCGCGCCGTCGACAAGAAGCATGATTTGACGCGCGGCTTCGACGAGGAGTTTTTTGTGCCGCATTCGCGTTGGGCGGACGTGTCGCGCGCGGCGCTGGAGTCCGTGCCGGAGCTGAAGGTGCTTGCGGTGTCGGACGAGGCGGGCGTGCACATGGCCGCGACGCGCAACAAGCGGCGCGTGTTCCTGCAAGGCCACTGCGAATACGATTGGGACACGCTGAAAAAGGAGTACGAGCGCGACCTGTCCCGCGGGGAGAAAACAAAGATTCCCGTAAACTATTTCAAGAATGACGATCCGAAGCGACGCGTGGTCGTGCGTTGGAGCGGGCACGCGAACCTTTTCTTTTCCAACTGGCTGAATTTCGTGTACCAGGAGACGCCGTACGCGCTCGAGGACCTCGGACTGCTCAAATGGCGCGGCAGCGTCGTAAAGGCGGCCGATCCGCCCGCGGAGGACGGGGTGGCGGCGCTCGAGAACATCGGGGGGCTCGGGATTTGAGCGGGGATTGTTCGCACGCGGGGGTGT
>JAISTF010000132.1 GCA_031272745.1 Eubacteriales Family XIII. Incertae Sedis bacterium | reverse complement strand
GCTCGCGATGCTGAATTCGTGCAGCCTCGGGGTGTCGGTCGTGAACATCGACAACGGCTTCGGTGCCGGATATTTGGCGTCGCTGATCGCGGGAAGAAAAGCGTAGCTGATACAGGCTGATTTCTCACAGCTCCGCGATGAAGAGCGTGAGGGCGAGGCGCGGGGGGACGTTGCCGCCGGTGATGTCCTGCTCTACGGCGTAGAGGCGGTGGAGCGCGGTGCGCAGGGTCTCGATCGGGATGCGGGACGCGGCGGTCTTGAGCTTGCGGAGCTGCCAGTCGTAGCGGACCGGCAGGAGTTCGAGCATCTTCTGGGCGGAGACGCCTTTTTTTTCGCCCATCTCGCGCACGCCGAGCATGGTTTCAAACTGGTCGATGATGCGCGGCAGCAGGGCGAAGGGGCTTTCGCCGGATTCGAGGCGGTATTCGAGCAGGCGGATTGCCTTGGCCTTGTCGCCGGCGCTGACGGCGTCGATGAGCGCGAAGACGTCGGTCTGGAGATTGACGCCCATGCAGGCGTCGAGGTCGGCAGTCGTGACTTCGCCACGATGCTCTGACGTTATATAATAAGTCAATTTTGTCGCTTCGCCGTCGACTTTGAACAGGTCGGTCTCCGAGTCCCGATCCTGATATCCGGTGCGCGCGAGGAAGTCGCTCATGACGGACGGCGTGAACGCGAGGCCGGCCTGCTTGAAGCGTTTGCCCGCGAACGCGAAGAGGTCGGTGTCGCCCAACCGCTCGAAATCGTAGACGGCGCCCCCCTTGGCGGCGGCCTTGTACAGCGTCGCGGTCTTTTTGACGTTGCCGGCCGTGAAGATCAGCTGCGTGGTTTCGGGCAGGGCGGGCAGACGGTCGGCGAAGGGCTTGCCGATGTCCTTGGCGTTTTTCACGACGACGACGCGGCGCGGCGCGAACATCGGGAAGGTCTCGGCGGCCGCGAGGATTTCGTCGTCCTTCGCCGTGTCCGCGAAGAAGACGTTGGTGTCGAGCCCCGTGGGATCCTCGTGGCGCGCCGTCAGCCGGCGCTCGTAAAAATGCGTGAGAAAGCTCTCCGCGCCGCACAGCAGGACGACGCGTTTTTCATCAATGGACCCGCTCTTCAGATCCTGCTCCATTTCCCGAAAGGCGTTCAAACCGTTCCCTCTCAAAATCCTTCCATAACATCGGCGATGTGAAATCGCGCCCGGCGGTGCGGATGCGCAGCCCCCCCGCGAGCGGGTCGACCATGACCGCACCGTCCAAATCGTTTCTATAAGGTATGATACCACGTCCCGCGAGCGTCGCAAGCGTTTCGGGCGTGGGATGGCCGTAGCCGTTGTTTTTGCCTACTTGAATCACGGCGGCGGCGGGACGGACGGCCGCGAGGAAGGCGGGGGATGTGGAATATTTGCTGCCGTGGTGGCCGACCTTGAGCACGTCGGCGGCGGGATCCGCGCCCGCCGCGAGCAGGGCGTCCTCGCCCTCAAAGCCGACGTCGCCCGTCATCAGCGCGGACGCGCCGCCTACCCGGAAGCGCACGATGAGGCTCGACCGGTTTTCGTCCTCGGCGTCGTGCGGCGCGCCCGCGGGCGGGAACAGCGTCTCGGCGGTCGCGCCGGATGTGCCGAGGCGGACCGTGGCGCCGGCGGCCAGCGGGATGATGTTTTGATCGGGCAGGGCGTCCTGCGCGTAAGGGACGGAGCCGTCGAAGACGTAGAAGGCGTCCACGCGCATCTCCCGCGCGAGCTCGACGAGCCCTTTGAAATGGTCGGTGTGCAGGTGCGAGGCGAAGACGCCGTCGATGTGGTTCACGCCGTTCGCGCGCAGGTAGGGCGCGAGGATTTCCTTGCCGACGTCGTAGTCCTCGCGGCCGCCGCCGTCCATCAGGTAGTTGCGGCCGTCCGGCGGGCGGATGTGCAGGCAGTCGCCCTGGCCGACGTCGACGAAGGTGAAGGCCGCGTGGTCGACGCGGCACGGCGGCGCGGCGGCGGCAAGCAGGGCAGAGACAGCGATGACGGAGAGGATGCAGACGGCGATGCGGCGTGGACTTGCGATCGGGGCGCAGCCAATGGTAGGGGCGGGGCTTGCCCCGCCCGCAAGAGCGGCGCACCCCTGGCGCATGGCAAAAGCGTCGCGTTTCAGGAAATAGAAGGCGTCCGACATCAGGAACCAGGCGATGCCGTAGAAGAGCAGCACGGCGAACAGCGGCGGGGCGCCGACCGGCTCGCTCGCGTGCGGGATGCCGTCGGTGAAGCGCACGAGCTTGAGCATCAGGCTGCTCAGCAGCCCGCACGACGACGTGCCCGCGCCCGCCGCGAAGCCGGCGGCGGCGGAGAGGGACGGCGGGGCCAAGGCCGCGGCCGCGTGGACGCCCGCCATGACGAGGCCGAAGGGCACGGCGAAGGACGAGAGGGCGATGACGAGGATGTTGAGCGGCAGCGCCGCGAGCGACACGTAATGAAAACGGTACGCCGTGACGGGGATGACGAAGAGCTGGATGCAGACGAGCGGGAGAAGGAAGGCGAGGACGTCGGCGCGCAGGCGGTCGGCGGTCGGGATGCCGCGCAGGTGCGCGACCTCGTAGGCGTGCAGGCGGCGTCCCGTGAGCCGGTCGCGGAAGCCCGCGAACCGCGCACAGAACGGCAGCGCGAAGGCGAGCGAGGCGACGGCGAGGAACGACAGCTGGAACCCGAGGCCGAAGAGCGCGAGCGGGTTTTTCAGCAGCAGCAGGAGCGCGGCGCCGCAGACGCCGGTCAGCATGTCGTAGCGGCGGTTCAGCAGCTTCGAGAAGATGTGGACGCCGATCATCGCGACCGCGCGCGTGACGGACGGCGAAAACTCCGACAGCATGGCGTAGACGATCAGGCAGGCGAGCACGGCGGCGTAGTACCCGCGCGTGCGGCGGCGGCCGAGCAGGAAGGACACGAAGCCGTAGACGATGCCGACGTGCAGCCCGCTGACCGCGAGGATGTGCGCGACGCCGTTGCGTTGGAACATCGCGTACGTCTCGCCCTCGATCCCGTCCTTGTCGCCGAACATCATGCCCCGCAGCAGCGCGGCCTGCTCGGGCGGCAGCACGGCGGAGATGCGCGCGAGGAAGGCGTATTTCGCACGGCAGAGCCGGCGGTACCCTTCCCATAGCACATCGGCGGCCGTCCGGCCCCGCCGCGCCGCGGGCGCGACCGCGATTCCGTGTGCTTTCGCGGTGACGATGACGCGGATGCCGCGCGACAGCAGGTGCAGGCGGTAGTCGAACCCGCCCGGGTTGCGCGCGGTGTCGGGGTAGGAGAGCGCCCCGCGAAAGACGATCGCCTGCCCGACCAGATCCGTGGGGGCGGCCACGGGGTAATCCCCCGCCGCCCCCTGCACGCGCACGAGCAGCAGCCGTCCGCCGGACAGCACCGTCAGCACGCGGTAGTCGTCCTTCTTTTCATGCATCGTCAGCACCCGTCCCGTGAGCTCCGGCGACGCGCCCGTCCCGTCCGTCATCGCGGCTTCGAGCGGGTCGGCTTGCACGAAGGCCGCGTGCGCGTAGAGCGCCGCGAGGAAGAAGACGAGCAGCAGGGCGGCGGCGAACGCGGGCGCCACCGACCGATCTGAAAACTGTAGGGGCGGCTTGTAGCCGCCCGCCCGCCGATCGGGTGCCGCGGCCACGCAAAAAATCCACAGCAGCGCGCTCCCGCCGGCCCCGAACAGCAGCGGCAGGAACGGCGGTGCGTAGAGGTAGCAAAACGCGACGCCGAGGATGTATGCGGTTGTGACGAAGGCGAGCGGCCTCCGCGGCAGGGAGCGCAATCCGTTCATGTACCATATTATACCATTATTCAATAAAAATGGCAATAATAATCCAAAAATCGCCTGTGCGCCATGCGCAACATTCCATTTGCTACAGCGAAAGTTGCATTATTTGAGGGAAATCGGCGGGAAACTGCAACTTTCGCTGTAGTAAACGGATGGAGTATAATGGCCGTATGGCGAGTTATTGGATCGAGACGATGGGGTGCCAGATGAACGAGCGCGATTCGGAGACGATCGCGGGGCTGCTGGAGCGCGAGGGCTACGCGCGGGCGGCGGCGGCGGACGCGGCGGACGTGCTCGTTGTCAATACCTGTTCCGTGCGCGAGAACGCGGACAACCGGTTTTTCGGGTTGCTCGGGCATTTGAAGGCGGTGAAGGACGCGCGGCCGGAGGCGGTCGTGGCGGTCTGCGGGTGCATGATGCAGCAGGCGCACATCGTGGAGCGGATTCGCGAGAAGCACGGATGGGTGGACCTCGTTTTCGGCACGCACAACATTCATGAGTTGCCGGAGATGCTCGCGGCGGCGGGCGGCAGGATGCCGCCCCTACATCCGAACGAAGCTGCGGGCGATGGTGCGGCGGGGCGCGGGGGGCTGCGCGGGAAGGTGCATGTGCGGGCGGCGCGGGAGGCAATCGTCGAGGGGCTGCCGGCGCGGCGCGCGTACGGGTTCAAGGCGTACGTGAACATCATGGTGGGCTGCAATAACTTCTGCTCTTATTGCATCGTGCCGTATGTGCGGGGGCGGGAGATGAGCCGCGAGCCGGAGGCGGTGTTGGATGAGGTGCGGGCGCTTGCGGAGAGCGGGACGAAGGAGGTCATGCTGCTCGGGCAGAATGTGAATTCGTATGCTGGATTCTCGGGGCGGAGCGTTTCGTTTCCGGAGCTTTTGAGGGCCGTGGACGCGGTGCCGGGGATCGAGCGGGTGCGGTTCATGACGTCGCATCCGAAGGATTTGTCGGAGGATTTGATCGCGTTGTTTGAGCGGGGTGCGGGCGGCGCGGCGCGGGGGCGCGGGCTGGCGCATCTGTGCCCGTCGATCCACCTGCCCGTGCAGGCGGGCAGCTCGCGCGTGCTCGCGCGCATGAACCGGCGCTATACAAAGGAAGCGTATCTGCGGCTCGTCGAGAAGTTGCGCGCGGCGAATCCCGAGATCGTCATCACGACGGACTTCATCGTCGGCTTCCCGGGCGAGACGGAGGACGACTTCGCGGAGACGATGGACCTCATCGAGCGCGTGCGCTACGACGCGGCGTTCACGTTTCTGTACTCGCCGCGCGAGGGGACGCCGGCGGCCGCGTATCCGGACCAGGTCGACGAGGCCGCGGCCCACGCGCGCTTCGACCGCATGGTCGCGCGGCTCAATGAGATTTCGCTCGAAAAAAACAGGCGGCTCGTCGGCCGCGTGGAGCAGGTCCTCGTCGAGGGGCCAGCGCGCACGGGGGAAGGGATGCTCGCGGGGCGGACGTTTTCGGGGCGGCTCGTGAATTTCCCCGGAGAGAAGGTTGCTCCCGGGGACATCGTGGCGGTGCGCATCACGGACGCGAAGACTTTCAGTTTCGGCGGGGAACTGGTAGAATAGTCCCATGAACAGCAAGGACATCAAAACCTATCTGGCGCGCGACCACGCCGCGGAGATCGAAGCCGCCGCCGCGCGGCTCGCGGACGTGCTGAAGCCGACGCCGCTGATCCCCAGCGACTTCTACGGGCAGGAGGTCGGCTGCGCCGTCTACTTGAAACCCGAAAATCTTCAGACGACGGGCTCGTTCAAAATCCGCGGCGCGTACAACAAGATCGCGACGCTCGACAAGCAGGCGCTCAAAAAAGGCGTCGTCTCGGCGTCCGCCGGCAACCACGCGCAGGGCGTCGCGTTTTCCGCGCAGCGCCGCGGCGTGAAGGCGACGATCGTCATGCCGAACATCACGCCGCTGCTCAAGGTCGACGCGACCAAGGCGTACGGCGCCGACGTCGTGCTGCACGGCGACGTCTACGACGAGAGCTTCACAGAGGCCGTGCGCCTCGCGCAGAAAACCGGCGCGGCCTTCGTCCACCCCTTCGACGACTACAAGGTGCTCTGCGGCCAGGGCACGATCGCAAAGGAAATCCTCGCGGAGCTGCCGGACGCGGACGAGATCCTCGTGCCCATCGGCGGCGGCGGCCTCGTCGCCGGCATCCTGCTCTACGCGAAGCACGCGTCGCCGCGCACGAAGATCATTGGCGTCATCCCCGAAGGCTCACCGGCCGTGAAACATTCGCTTGAAAAAGGCCGCCCCGTGCAGGAGAAAGAAATCTCGACTTGCGCAGAGGGCGTCGCCGTGAAACGCGCCGGCGACCTGACCTTTGCCGTTATTCAAAAATATCTCGATGAAATCGTCACGGTTTCGGAGAAGGACATCATGGAGAACATCCTGCTCATGATGGAGAAGCACAAGCTCGTCACGGAGGCGGCGGGCGTCGTCGCGCTCGCGGGCGCGAAGCGGCGCGCGCGGGCGGGGCGCAAGCTCGTCTGCGTCGTCAGCGGCGGCAACATCGACACGGTCACGGTCAGCAGTATCGTGAACCAGGGCACGATCAGCCGCGGCCGCATCCTCTGCTTTTCCGTAGAGCTCCCCGACAAACCCGGCCAGCTCGTGGCCGTCGCGCAGCTCCTCGCGCGCGAGGGGGCGAACGTCATCGAGCTCGACCACGACCAATTCAAGGCCATCGACCGTTATTCAAACCGCGTCCTGCTCGAGGTCACGGTCGAGACGAACGGGCCCGCGCACATCGAGCGCGTGCTCGCCGCGCTGAAGGCCGAAGGTTTCCCCGTCACGCGCATCTACTGACCCCGCATTTTTCAATAACAATTTTTTTCATGTGCCCCCGTTGACTTTCGGGTTGCCCCAAACCGTAGGATGGGTTCACGGAACGGTCTCACGGCCGGCTCCGAGAAGAAGCGGTGCGGGGGCGTTCGGTCCCGGGGCGCCCCCTGCCGCGGAAAGGGATGTGTGGTGGCCTTGGAAAAGAACGGTGAATTCGTGCGGCGGTTGTCCGACGAGTACAACAAACTCAGAGAAGAATATTTGAAATTGCAGGAGCGGTGCAGCGCCGCGCCCGAGCGGTCGGCGGCCGACAAGGACGCGATCGCGGACGCGCTCATCGAGGCGCAGCGGGCCGCGCGGCAGATCGTCGAGAAGGCAAAATTTGAAGCCTTCCAAACCGCGGACGCGGCGCAGAAGGAATGCGCGGCGCTCACGGAGCAGGTGAAGCGGCAGAAGGAAGAAGCCATCGAAGACCTGCGCGTGCTTGCGGCGCGCGTCGGCACGCTCATCCGGGACCTCGGCGGGAGCCCGGAGGCCTGAGGTGCGCGCGGATGCCTTATGTACCGCCGAATATCGGGGAGCTGCTTGCGGATGTGGAGAGCGCGGAGACTGCGGAGTTTTCGCAACCCGCGCCGCCCGCGCAAGAGGCGCCGAAGCGCAATTTCCAGCGGGCGGCCAACGTGCTCGTCGTCGGGATCTGCGTGTTCCTCGTCGCGGGTTCGCTCGTGCTCACGCTGTCGAAAAATCCCGACAAATCGTATTTCGGCTACCGCTTTTACCATGTGCTGACGACGTCGATGGAGCCGCAGGCCGGCGGGCCGGCGGGCGGGTTCCGCGCGGGCGACATCATCGTCGTGAAGCGAATGGCCCCGGAAGAGATCCGCCCGGGCGACATCATCACGTTCACGCCGGGGGACGATCCGCGCGTGAGCCTCACGCACCGCGTCGTGCGGACCTTGGACGAGTATGACGGGCAGCGGGGGCTGTGGTTCGTGACAAAGGGCGACGCAAACAACGCGGAGGACATCCCCACGCCGGCGGAACGGGTCGTCGGCAGGAAGGTGCTCGCAATTCCGAAGGCGGGTCTCGTCCTGCAGACGATCAAATCCAACATCGTGCCCTTCGCCGTCCTCGGCGCAAGCATCTTCGGCTTCCTCGCGGCGCTCTCGTATTTTTTCGCGAAGCCGAAGCGGGCGCGGGAAGCAGCGGTCGCGGCGGCGGGACAGGAGACGGCGGGACAGGAAACACAAACGGATAACGACCGGGACTGGAAAGGATGGTTGTGATGATATTCTCACATATCGCAAAAAACAAACGAAAGACCGGGCTCGTCGTGTCCGTGCTGCTCGCGGCCGCCATCGCGGTCAGCGGCACCTTCGCATGGTTCACGGCAAAGGACTCCGTGACAAACCGTCTGTCGACGGACATGGTCACGGACGGTTCGACGACCATCGTCGAAATCTTCAACCCCCCGACGATCTGGAAGCCGGGCGAGGAGGTCACGAAACGCGTCTACGTCGTGAACACCGGCTCGGGCGACGTGCTCGTGCGCGTGTCGTTCGAGGAAATCCTCAGCAAGCTGAAGCAGCCGGCAAAGGCGAAGACGGCGCCGCTGTCCGGCACGGAAGTGCCGCAGCTCTTCAATAAGGACGCGTTTGCATCCTGGGCGACCCTGCAGTCGCTGGGCATCACGACTTCGCCGGCGCTGCCGCAGGGCGTCGAGGTGCGCGCGAAGCGCATTCCCGAAAACCCGCAGCCGAACGACCCCGTCACCTATACCTTTGTCGCGTGGTACACGATCCCCGCGGGCGGCGGCGGCACGCCTTCGCCCTTCGCGGGCCAGGCGCAGCGCGTGACCGCGGACTTTGCGCTGAACGGCACGACGCTGGGCGTTTCGAACCTCGCCTACTGGGCGTACGACGGCAAGGATACGACGGAGGCGTCGTGGGCGCATTTCGTCGACCCGAAGACGGGCGCTACGCCGTCCGCGCCGCCGCGCGCCGACATCGGCACGCCGAAGACGGACATCACGGGCAAGATGATCCACCTGATTTACGCGGATCAGGCCGTCTCCGGCACGACGCCGACGGCGGGCAAATGGTGGTACAACGAGACCGACGGCTTTTTCTACTACATCGGCAAGGTCGCGTCCGGCGCGATGTCCGGCGAACTGCTGAAGAGCCTCAAGCTCGACGAGAAGGCGGATGTGGCCTACACGGGCCTCGACTTCGACCTCATCGTCAACCTCGAGGTCATCCAGAACTCGAAGGACGCGATCCGCTCGAACACGGGATGGAACCTTGCGAACGATCAGACGATGCTCACGGCGCTTGACGGATTCTGTGTCTGATGGCTGCGAAGGTTCGCAAACTGAATCGCTTGTTTCCGGCGCTCCTCGCCGCCTCGTGGCTCCTGTGGGCTACGGGCGGCGCGGAGGCGGCCGCGCTGCCGCAGGGCGTCGTCATCGCGGACGACAAGGGCCTTTCCGTCGCGCACGACGGGGCCTATTTCCTCGACGCGCAGAAGCTGCGCCCCGGCGAGGTCATCGTGAAGACGCTGACAATCCGCAACGAAAACAAGGACACGCCGTTCCGCCTGTCGATGCTTGCGAAGCCCGGCAAGAGCACGGGCCGCTACGATTTGCTCGACAAGGTCAGGCTCGAGCTCGTGATGGACGGGAAGACGCTGTACGCCGGACGCGCGCGCGGCGACGAGGGCGCGGACATGACGAAGAACGCGCTCGCGCTCGGGACCTGGCAGTACGGCGACAAGAAGGATCTGACGATCCGTCTGACCGTCGGCAAGGACATCGCGATCGGTTGGGAGAAGAGCGAGGCGACGTTCTCGTGGGAGTTCATAGCCGTGCGCGACCCGGCGGCCGCGACCAAGAATCCCGGGCAGGCGAAGGGGGCCGACGCGGGCGCGCCGAAGACCGGCGACGCAGCCGCTCTGTGGTCGTGGGCGGCCAGCTCCTGCCTCGCGTTTGCGGGGGCGGTGATGGTTTGCCTGCGTTGGCGGCGGGAGTTGGCGGGCGGCTGCAAGCCGCCCCTACATATGAAGCGAGCGGGGTGATGTCTATGTTTCGGTGGGTTGTTGCGCATGTTTCACGGAGGCCGCGGGGCTTCGCGGTGGTTTGCGCGCTGCTCGTCGGCGCCGCGCTCATGCTGGACGGCACGTTTGCCTGGTTCACGGGCGTCGATTCGCGCGTAAACCCGCTGCGCGTCCCCCAGCTCGTCTTCCACGTAAGCGCGGTCGACGAGTTCACACCGCCGCAGACGCCGCCGACCCCGGGCGGTGCGGCGATTCCGAAACGGGTCGGCGCGACGAACGACGGCGATCTCCGCGCGGTCGTGCGCCTGCTCGCGCTGCCGCAGATCCTCGCGGCCGACGGCGAGACCGTCCTGCCCGCGCGGCTCGGCGGGGAAGTCGAGGCGGATATGGAATCCCTGCTTTGGGTCCCCGGCGGCGACGGCTACTACTACTGGATCGGCGTGCTCGCGCCCGGCGAGACGACCGAGGATCTCTTCACCGAGGTGAAATTGAAGTCGGGACTTGCGGAAACGTACGAGGGCGCGAAACTCATTATTGAAATCAAAACGGAGGCGTCTGTCGCGAGCGTGCGGGACTATCGCCTTGGCTGGTGGGGCAGCGAAAGCGCACCGACGGACGCGACGCTCGCGCAAATCGACGGGGTGTTGTCTGCGATGGTTTCCGCCCCATAATCAATCGTGGAGGTGGCGAAATGGCAGACGGTGAACTGTATTATTCCATCAAAGAGTTTGCGCGGTATACGGGTGTGCGGCAGTCGGTGCTGCGGTATTACGACGAGATCGGGCTGTTTGCGCCGGCGCGGCGCGGCGAGAACGGGTATCGTTACTACACGCCGTACCAGGTCGTGCCGCTCAATATGATCAAGGTCTTCATCGACCTCAGCACGCCGCTGCGGGAGATCGAGGAGCTGCGGGTCGGGCGCACGCCGGAGCGCGTGCTCGGGCTGCTCGCGCGGCAGGAGCGGCTCTTCGACGAGGGGCTGCGGCGGCTCCAGCGGTCGTATTCGGTCACGCATCTGTACCGCGCGCTCATCACGCGGGGGACGCGCGTCGACGAGACGGCGATCGAGGAGCGCGTGCTCGACGCGGTGCCGCTGTTCCTCGGGCCGCAGATCGGACCGGAGGAGGGGGCGGGGGAGCGCGGCTATGCCTCGTTCGGGGAGTATTGCCGCGCGGCGAAAAACTGCGGCGTGAGCCTCAGCTATCCCGTGGGGCGGTATTACGAGGATTTCGCGGCGTTTCGGGCGGAGCCCGAGCGGCCGCAGCGGTATTTTTCGCTCTGCCCGTCGGCGGCGGACCGCTCTTCGGCGGGGTGCTATCTCATCGGCTTCGCGCGCGGGCCCTACGGGCAGTTCGGCGATCTGCCCGAGCGCCTCGCGGCCTACGCGAAGGAGCGCACGCTGACGCCGTGCGGCCCCGTGTACGTGCTCTACCTGATCGACGAGATCAGCACGCGCGACCCCGATAGCTACCTCGCCCAGGCCGCCGTCCCCGTGACGGCGAAGCGGCTACGCAGCGGAAAGTGAGTGTACGGCAACTTACGGAACAAATGCAAAATCGGTCAAAAAACCGCCTTTTGACGATAAAAGATGCGATTAGAGTTTATGGCAAATTGTAACGGAAGAAATCCGCGCCAACGCCTCTGTCAGCGTCGCCTTCGGGCACGCGAAATTGAGGCGCATATGCCCGCTGCCGGGCAAGGCTCCGCCATTTGCGGCCGCCCCCTCTTTTGTCCCGAAACTCCCCCCGAGGTTCAGCCACACCCGCGCCTTTTCCTTCAATAACTTATCCAGTTCCCCGTCCGCCTTGCCGGTCCCGCGGAAGTCGATCCAGCCGAGGTAGGTGCCCTCGGGCCTGCGGAAGCGCACGCCGTCCGTCCGCGCCGCCCAGTGCTCGAGGGCGTCCATGTTGTTTCCGAGGTAGGCGAGCAGGGCGTCGAGCCATTCCGCGCCGCCTTCGTACGCCGCGCGGCAGGCGACGAGGCCCATGACGCCGCTCTGCGAGAGGCCGAAGCGCGTGTATTCGCGGCGGAACGCGAGGCGGAGCTTCTCGTTCGGGATGAACAGGTTGGAGATTTGCAGGCCCGCGAGGTTGAACGTCTTCGACGGTGCCGTGGCCGTGATCGTGAGCTCCGCGAGCGCGTCCGACAGGGACGAGAAGATCGTGTGGCGGTGCCCGGGGTAGACGAAGTCCGCGTGGATTTCGTCGGAAAACACGGTCACGCCGTGCTTGAGGCAGAGGTCGCCGAGGGTGCGCAGCTCGGTTTCCGTCCACACGCGGGCGACGGGGTTGTGCGGGCTGCACAGGATGAAGAGCTTGACGCGGTGGTCTTGGATCTGCTTTTCGAAATCGGCGAAGTCGATGGCGTAGCGGCCGTCTTCGTCCTCGCGCAGCGTGTTCACGACGAGCTTGCGGCCGAGGTCGCGCACGACGTGGTTGAACGGGTAGTAGACGGGCTGCTGCACGAGCACGCCGTCGCCTTCTTCCGTGAGGCCGCGCACGGCGATGTAGAGCGCGGTCACGATGCCCGGAGACAGGACGAACCAGTCCTTCTGCGGCGTCCATCCGAAGCGCTTCGCGAACCAGCCGGCCACGGCGGCGTAGTACGCGTCGTCGGGCTCGGAATAACCGAAGATGCCGTGACGCGCCTGCTTTTCCAGGGCTTCCGTCACGCAGGGGGGCGTGCGGAAGTCCATGTCCGCGACCCAGAGCGGCAGCGTCCCTTCCGGGCAGCCCGCGCGCGCGAGGTCATATTTGATGGAGAGCGTGCCACGCCGCTCAATGTGCGAATCAAAATCAAAGGGCATTGGTTATGGGATTCCTTTCAAAATGTCAAGAGAGGGCCCGGTCGAGGTCGGCGATGAGGTCGGCGGGCGACTCGACGCCGACAGACAGGCGCAGCAGGCGGTCCGTGATGCCGATTTCGAGGCGCTCGGCCTCGGGGATGTCGGCGTGGGTCTGGAGCATCGGGTAGGTGACGAGGGTCTCGGTGCCGCCGAGGCTTTCGGCGAAGCGGATGAGGCGCACGCGGGCGAGGAACTGCCGCGCGACGGCGGCGTCGGTGACGTAGAAGGAGATCATCGCGCCGAAGCCGGATGTCTGGGCCTTTGAGACGGCGTAGCCTTCGTGTTCGGCGATGCCGGGGTAGCGCACGGTCGTGACCTTCGGGTGGGCGCAGAGCCATTGCACGATGGTCTGGGCGTTGGCCTGGGCGCGTTCGAGGCGCAGGGCGAGGGTCTTGATGCCGCGAATCATGAGGAAGGCGTCGAAGGGGGCGAGGCCGCCGCCCGTGGTTTTCTGGACGAAGCGCAGCTGTTCGGCGAGCGCCGCGCCGCGCACGGCGAGCAGGCCGGCAATCGTGTCGTTGTGGCCGCCGAGGTATTTCGAACCGCTGTGCAGCACGATGTGGGCGCCGAGCGTCAGCGGTTTTTGGAAGTACGGGGTGAGGAAGGTGTTGTCGACGACGAGCAGCGTGTCGGCGTTGCGCACGGCTTCGGCGATGCGGACGATGTCGAAGACGTTCATCATCGGGTTTGTCGGGGTTTCGATGAAGACGGCCTTGGCGTCTTCGTGCCGTGCGATGAGCGCGAGGAGCGATTCCGTGTCCGCGCCGTAGGAAAATTGCAGGCCGCGCGGGGCGAGCATCTGGTCGAAGAGGCGGTAGGTGCCGCCGTAGAGGTCGCCGGACGCGAGGATGCGGTCGCCGGGGGCGAAGAGTTCCATGAGGGCGCGCACGGCGGCCATGCCGCTCGCGAAGGCGAGGGCGTCGTCGGCTTCTTCGAGGCTTGCGACGAGTTTTTCGAGCTGTTCGCGCGTCGGGTTTTGCTGGCGCGTGTAGTCGTAGCCGGTGCTGACGGCGCCGTCCTCGGCGAGGCCCTCGTGGGCGAACGTCGCGGTCTGGTAGATGGGCGTGGCGACGGCGCCGGTCGCGTCAAACGCGCCGCGCGGCCCGTGCACGCATTTTGTCTAAAAATCCATGTGTACCCTCCATTGGCGCACCCGCAACCGGCGCACCCGATACCCCGATTCGGCGCCCGCGTGCCGAATA
>JAISTF010000116.1 GCA_031272745.1 Eubacteriales Family XIII. Incertae Sedis bacterium | reverse complement strand
TCGAAGAGGCGGGGCGCGCCGTGCGCTACGCTTTTTTCGACGAGGTCGCCGAGCGAGAAACCCGTCCCGTCGTCATCGCGCTCGCGCACAACCAGGACGACCAGGCGGAGACGGTGCTGATGCGCATCCTGCGCGGGACGGGCACGGACGGGCTCGCGGGGATTCCCGTGAAGCGGGACAGCGCGGCGGGTTTTCCCGTCGTGCGGCCTTTGCTCGACACGCCGCGGTGGGCGATCGAGGATTGGCTTGCGCGCGGCGGGATCGCGTATCGGCAGGACGCGAGCAATCTGGAGCGCGACGCGTTTCGCAACCGCGTGCGGCTCGACGCGCTCCCCGCGCTCGAGGCGTCGGCGCGTGAGGGGGCGGGTGCCTGCGCGAAGCAGGGGCTGCTCCGGCTCGCGCGGAACGCGGCGGAGGACCGCGCGTTTTTTGACGCGGTGACGGATCGGGTTTTGCTGGATTGTGAAAAGGCAGGGGGGGGAGCACAGGATGGCAGTGTCCTGGTTATTCCAATAACGGCGCTCGCGGGGTTGCATGCGGCGGTGGGGCATCGGGTGATGGTCAAGGCGTTTGCGCGGCTCGGGCTCGGGCGCGACATCGCGGGCGTGCATCTGGCGGCGGCGGACGATTTGCTGCGCAAGGCGGCGCACCCGCGGGAGACGGGCGGCGCGACGGGCAAGCGCGTCGAATTTCCGCAGGACTACACGTTCGGCATCGAACGCGACGAAAAGGGCGTCCTTTGCGCCGTTTTCCGCGCGCCGACGGCCCGCCGCGCGGACTGGAAACCGCGCCGCAAGCAGGTTGAATTGGATGAGCCTCTATGATAGAATTGAGCAGTTGCCTATTGGAAGGGAGTAGCGCACGAAGTATATGATGCGAAACAGAAAGAGTATTGGTTATTTTTCACTCATCATCGTCGTGGCCATCGCGATCGTGATGTTTTCCAGGAATTATACGGACGCCGTCAAAATCGAGGAGGTCAAATTCTCGGAGTTGGCGAAGGACCTGAAGGCCGGAAACGTCGAAACGTTCGAGTCCGAAGGCGCGAAGCTCACGGCCGTGCTGAAGGACGGGACGACGGTCGTCTGCTATGCGGCGAACGGGTACGAGCTCGACTGGCTCGAGACGAAGTACGTGCTGCCGCAGATGATCGAAGGCAAGATCAAAGAGGTGTCGAGCCCGAAGCCGAAGGACAGCGGCGTGCTCGCGAATCTGCTGCCTTCGCTCTTCGTGATCGGGGCGCTCATTGTCGTCATGTATTATTTCATGAACAGCGCGGGCGGCGGCGGCGGCAAGGTCATGCAGTTCGGCAAGAGCCGCGCGAAGCTGCACAGAGGCGACCAGGGCAAGAAGGTCACGTACGAGGACGTCGCGGGGCTGGACGAGGAGAAGGAGGAGCTTTCGGAGGTCGTCGACTTCCTGAAAAATCCCACGAAATACAACGAACTCGGCGCGCGCATACCGAAGGGCATCCTGCTCGTCGGGCCGCCGGGCACGGGCAAGACCTATCTGTCGAAGGCGACGGCGGGCGAGGCCGAGGTGCCGTTTTTCACGATCAGCGGCTCGGACTTCGTCGAGATGTTTGTCGGCGTCGGCGCGTCGCGCGTGCGCGATTTGTTTGAGCAGGCGAAGAAAAATTCGCCGTGCATCGTGTTCATCGACGAAATCGACGCGGTCGGGCGGCGGCGGGGCGCCGGCCTCGGCGGCGGGCACGACGAGCGCGAGCAGACGCTGAACCAGCTGCTCGTCGAGATGGACGGCTTCGGGGAGAACAGCGGCATCATCATCCTCGCCGCGACGAACCGCCCCGACATCCTCGACCCGGCGCTGTTGCGGCCCGGGCGCTTCGACCGCCAGGTCGTCATCGGCATCCCCGACATCAAAGGAAGGGAAGCGATCTTCCGCGTCCATTCGCGCAACAAGCCGCTCTCCGAGGAGGTCGAGCCGAAGGTGCTCGCGCGGCGCACGCCGGGCTTCACGCCGGCCGACATCGAAAACATGCTCAACGAGGCGGCGCTGCTCACGGCGCGGCGCAACGGGCGCAAGATCCGCATGGAGGAGATCGAGGAGGCCATCACGAAGGTCATCGCGGGCCCCGAGAAAAAGAGCCGCGTCATCAGCGAGGCAGAGCGCAAGCTGACGGCCTATCACGAAGCGGGCCACGCGATCGTCGCGCACGCGCTGCCGAACACGGACCCCGTGCACCAGATCACGATCATCCCGCGCGGGCGTGCGGGCGGGTTCACGATGATCCTGCCGAAAGAGGACAAATACTACGGGACGAAGACCGACATGCAGGAGCAGATCGTGCACCTGCTCGGCGGGCGCGTCGCGGAGAAACTGACGCTGCACGACATCAGCACGGGCGCGAGCAACGACATCATGCGGGCGACGGACATCGCGCGCGACATGGTGACGAAGTACGGGTTTTCCGAGAAGCTCGGGCCGGTCAACTACGCGTCGCAGGAAGAGGTCTTCCTCGGGCGCGATTTCACGAGCCACAAAAACTATTCGGAGGAGATCGCGGCGGAGATCGACGAGGAGATCAAGGCGATCATCGAGGAAGCGTTCGTGACGGCCGAGACGATCTTGCAGGAAAACGCGGACAAGCTGCGGACGGTGGCCGAGGCGCTGCTCGAGGTCGAGACGCTCGACGGCGAGCAGTTCGAGGAGCTGTATTCGGGCAAGATCACGGTCGAGGGGCTCGTCGAGAAGATCAAGAGCGAGGAGGAGCGCATCAGCGAGCGCAACGCGATCGAGGCGGCCGAGACCGAGCAGATCCTCGCGGAGGCGGCGGACGGCGCGGATGCCGGCGCGTCCGAGGAGGA
>JAISTF010000061.1 GCA_031272745.1 Eubacteriales Family XIII. Incertae Sedis bacterium | reverse complement strand
CCACCGAAATGGACGGCTACATCTACCGCGCGCTGACCTCGGGCGGCAAGCGCCTGCGCCCCCTGCTCGTCTGTCTGGCGGCCGGTGAAGCCGCTGACGAGGACCTTGTCGTCCGCCTTATGACGTCCATCGAGCTCATGCACGGCGCGTCGCTTGTGCACGACGACATCGTCGACCGCTCGCCGCTGCGCCGGTCGCGCGCGACCATCAACGCGGAGAAAGGCGACGGCTATGCGGCGCTCTGCGGCTTCCGCATGATCGGCGCGGCATTGGAGCTTTTGCGCGACGTGGACGACCCCGAAATCCTGCGCGTCATCGCGGACATCCCGCTCGAAATGAGCCGCGGGGAGCTGCGGCAGATCGAGGTGGAATTCGACCCCGACCTGCAGACCGAAGCGGACTACTACGGCCGCATCGAACGCAAGACGGCGAAGCTCATCGAAGGCAGCCTGCTCGTCGGCGCGCGCGCGGCGGGTGCGCCCGATTCCGTCCGCGACGCCCTTTCGTCGTACGGCCGCGCGCTCGGCATCCTGTTCCAGCTGCGCGACGACCTGCTCGACTACGAGAAGGCGACCGAAGACGGCAAACCCATCTTCCAGGACATCGAACGCGGCCTGTACTCGCTGCCGCTGCTTCACGCCTACGCAAACACCGCGCCGGGATCGGCGAAGAGGCAGCGCCTGCAATCGTTATTGAAAAAGCATATCAAGAGCGAAAAGGAGCTGCGGCTCCTCGCCGAGGCCGCGCACAGCGAAGGCGGCGTGGCGGCGACAAAAATCGCCATTGAACGATATGCAGAGGAAGCGACAACCGCGCTTTCCGTGTTGCACCAAAACGCCTACACCGAGGCGCTCACCATTATTGCCGACGCATTTTCCGGTTTTGAAATCAAAAAAGGAATGAAAAATGACAGATCACGAAACATTGCAATCGCTCCTTGACAAGGCCGACGTGCGGCAGTATGACTGCTACCAATGCGGCAAATGCAGCGGCGGGTGCCCGATGGCCGACGCGATGGACTTCGGGCCGAGGGGCATCATGCGGTGCGCGCAGGTCGGCTCGCTGGGGCGGATTCTCGGCAGCAGCACGATCTGGCTGTGCACGGGGTGTTATGCCTGCGTCGACCGCTGCCCGCACGACGTGAACGTGCCCGCGCTCATCGAAGAGGCGCGGTACGAGGCGGCACGGCGCGGAATAGGACGGCACGACAGCGACGTGCTGAACAAGGTCTTCGTCACGAACCTGAAGATCTTCGGGCGGAGCCACGAGATGATCCTCGCGGGGCTGTACAACCTGCTCGCGCTGAAGCCGGCGCAGGACGTCGCCGCCCTGCCCCATATGCTCGCGAAGGGGATGATCGGAATCAAGCCGAACGTCATCGAAGGCAACGACGAACTCGCGGAGATGATGCAGCGGGCCTGTGATTGGGACAAGCTGGAGGAGAAGAAATGATCCGTTATGCGTATTTCCCGGGGTGCGCGTCCGAGAGCACCGCGCTGTCCACGACGCTGGCCAACGAATTTGTCTTCGGGCGCATCGGCGTCGATCTCATCGAGATCAAGGACTGGAACTGCTGCGGCGCGACGTCCGCGCACGTCCTGTCCGAAGCGCTCGGGCTCGCGCTGCCGGCGCGGGCGCTCGCGCGGGCCGAGGCCGACTGGCCCGAGCTCGACGTCGTGACCGGCTGCGCCTCGTGCTACGCGCGGCTGAAGCTGACGAACCACCGCGTGCGGCAGGATGGCGGCACCAGGTACATGGTCGAAAAAATCCTCGGGCGGCCCTATGCGGCGAAGCGCGAGGTGCTGAACTTCCTCGACGTGCTGAGCAGGGACGACGTGAAGGCGAATATCGAAGAGGCGCTGATGCGCACGTTCCGCGGGAAGCTGCGCGTCGCCTGTTACTACGGCTGCCTCAACATCCGGCCCTGCGAAGTGACGGGCGCGAAGGACCGCGAAAACCCTGTGGCGATGGACGAGATCGCGCGGCTCGCAGGCGCGGTGCCCGTCGATTGGGGCTACAAGACCGAATGCTGCGGGGCGGCGCACCAAAACGACGCCGCCCTGGAAGCGCGGCCGCTCGCGGGGCGCATCCTGCACAATGCAAAGGAATGCGGCGCGGACGTGCTCCTCACCGCCTGCCCGATGTGCCAGATGAACCTCGAGATGCGGCAGGCCGAATACATCCGCAAAAACCGCGACAAGGCCGTGGGCAGGCAGACGTTCCCGCTACTCGACGTCGTGCTGCCGCCGCCCGCCGGCAAGACGATCCCCGTGCTGTCGATCACGGAGCTGCTCGCCATCGCGATGGGCGCGGGCGGCGAGCGGCTGCGCATGGACGCGCACCACGTCCCCGTCGGCCGCGTGATCGCGGACGCGCTGCGGGACGACGCGGAAACGGAGGTCTTCCTATGAGCAGGATCGGCGTATTCGTCTGCCACTGCGGGACCAACCTCGCGTCCGTCGTCGATGTGGAGAAGGTCGCGGCGGCGGCGCGGGAACTTCCGGGCGTTTCGTACGCGGCCGAGTACAAATATATGTGCTCCGAGCCGGGGCAGCAGATGATCCTGGACGCCATCGCGGAGCACGGGCTGAAGCGCATCGTCATCGCGTCCTGCTCCCCGCGCATGCACGAGACGACCTTCCGCAAGATGCTGAAGAAATCCGGCGTCAACGAATATTTGCTGGAGATCGCAAACATCCGCGAGCAGGTGTCGTGGGTGCATACGGACTCCGGCGTCGCGACAGAGAAGGCCGTCGACCTCGTGCGCATGGCCGTCGCGAAGGTGGCGAAGGACGAGCCGCTGAAGGCGTCGTCGATCCCCATCACAAAGCGGGCGCTCGTCGTCGGCGGCGGCATCGCGGGCATCCAGGCGGCACTGGACATCGCGGACGCGGGGCACGAGGTGTGGCTGCTCGAACGCGAGCCGTCGATCGGCGGCCGCATGGTCATGCTCGACAAGACCTTCCCGACGCTCGACTGCTCGGCCTGCATCAGCACGCCGAAGATGGTCGACATGAGCGCGCACCCGAACATCAAGCTGCTCACCTCCTGCGAGGTCGCGGCCGTCCGGGGGTATATCGGCAATTTCACGGTGACGATCCGGCAGAAGGCGAAGTACGTGAACCAGGACATCTGCACGGGCTGCGGCAACTGCGAGGAGAAATGCCCCGTGAAGGTGAAGAGCGACTTCAACAAGGGGCTGTCCGACCGGCCCGCCATCTACCGCCTCTTCCCGCAGGCCGTGCCCGCCAAGCCCGTCATCGATCGTGCGCACTGCCTGAAGCTCACGAAGGACCGCTGCGGGCTCTGCGAGAAAGTCTGCCCGCTCGGCTGCATCGATTACGCGGACGAGGACCGCGAATACGACGAGACCTTCGGCGCGGTCGTGCTCGCGACGGGCTACGGGCTCTGTGACTGGACGGCCATGTACGATGAATACGGCGCGGGCCGCTTCGCGGACGTCATCGACGGCCTCGCGTTCGAGCGGCTCGTGAACGCGTCGGGCCCGACCGAGGGCCATATCGTGCGCCCGTCCGACGGCGCGGAGCCGAAGACCGTCGTGCTCGTGAAATGCGTCGGTTCGCGCGACCCGAAGAAGGGCAAGCCCTGGTGCTCGCGCGCCTGTTGTATGTACGCGGCGAAGCACGCGCACCAGATCCTCGAAAAGATTCCCGGCGCGCGCGTCTTCGTATTCTATATCGACGTGCGGACGCCGGGCAAAAACTACGAGGAATTCTACGACCAGACGCGCAAGGACGGCGCCGTCTACGTGCGCGGGCGCGTGTCGCGCATCTACAAGGAAGGCGGGCGACTGATCTGCCAGGGAGAGGACTCCCTGCTGGGCAAGCAGGTGCGCGTCGCGGCGGACCTCGTCGTGCTCGAGACCGCGATGGAGCCCGCGGCGGGCGCGCGCGAGACCGCGGCGCTCTTCGGCGCGTCGGCCGACGCAAACGGCTGGCTCCAGGAAGCCCACCCGAAGCTGCGCCCCGTCGAGACGCAGGCCGGCGGCGTATTCCTCGCGGGCACCTGCCAGGGACCCAAAGACATCCCCGACACCGTCGCGCAGGCATCCGGGGCGGCCGCAAAAGCGATCGGGTTATTGAATAAGGACGAGATGGAGACGTCGCCGATGATCGTGGCCGTGGACGAGGCGAAGTGTTCGGGCTGCGGCGCGTGCGTGGACATCTGCCCGTTCGGGGCGCTTTCGCTGGAGATTCTGACCGCGCGCGAGGGCCGCTGGGAGCGCGCCGAGCGCTTTGTGTGCAAGGTGAACGCGGGGCTGTGCCAGGGCTGCGGCGCGTGCACGGTCGCCTGCCGCACGGGCGCGATCGATTTGCGCGGCTTCCGCAACGTGCAGATTTTGGAGGAGATCGACGCCTTATGGACGTAGCAAACAGGACAAACACGGCGGCCGGCGGCGAGCCCAAAATCCTCGCTTTTTGCTGCAATTGGTGCACGTACACGGGCGCGGACCTCGCGGGGCTGAACCGCATGAAATACCCCGCAAACGTGCGCGTCGTGCGCGTGCCCTGCTCGGGGCGCGTGAACCCGCAGTTCATCCTGCGGGCGTTTGCGCGCGGCGCGGACGGCGTGGTGGTCTGCGGTTGCCATCCGGGCGACTGCCATTATGCGACCGGAAATTTTTTCACGCGGCGGCGCTTCATGCTGATGCGAGGGCTGCTCGAATTCAACGGCATCGACCCGAGGCGCTTCCACGCGCGGTGGATCTCCGGCTCCGAAGCCGCGAAATTCCGCGATTTTGTCTCCGAGGTTTGTGCGATTGTGAAGGGGCTTGGGCATGAATAATTTTTCGCAGCAGCAGCAGAAAATCCGAAGCGCGGCCTCGCGGCTTTTGGCGGACGGCACGGTGCGCTTCGTCATCGGCTGGGCGCCGACACGGTTTGCCGAGCGCACGACGGTGCTGTTTGCGCATACGGAGGCCGAGGCGCAGGCGCTCGTGTGGAACGCGCATTGCACGGCCGCGCTCGGGAAATACCTGCTCGACCACCGGCTCGCGGACTACGCGGTCGGCATCGTCGCGCGCGGGTGCGAGAGCCGCATGATCAACCGGTTGTTGACGGACCATCAGATCTGGCGCGAGCGGGTGTACATCCTCGGCGCGCCCTGCCCCGGCATGGATGCGGAGCGGTGCGCGGGGTGCCGGGAGCGCGCGCCGGTGGTGTGGGACGAGCTCTTGTGGGACGCGGACGGGATGCCCGAAACGGGCGGGCGGCAGGATGCCGCCCCTACAAATCTCGATGAAGCTACTATTGCGGATGTAGGGGCGGGGCTTGCCCTGCCCGCTGTAGGGGCGGCTTGCAGCCGCCCGCTGGACACCGACACCTCGCTGCGGTCGCGGTTCTTTCGGGCGGAGGCGGTCGAGGGGCTGTCCGCGGCGGAGAAGTTTTCGTACTGGGACGAGGTGTACGCGAAGTGCATCCGCTGCTACGCCTGCCGCCAGGCCTGTCCCGTCTGCTCCTGCCGCGCCTGCTACGTGGACATGGACCGCCAGGGCTTCCAGGGCAAGCAGCACAGCGCCGCGGACAACCGCGTTTTCGGCGTGACGCGCGCCTTCCACGTCGCCGACCGTTGCGTCGAATGCGGCGAGTGCGAGCGCGTGTGCCCGATGGGGCTGCCGATCCTGGGGCAGACGCAGAAGCTGATCAAGGAGATCGAGGCGCTGACGGGCGAGGCGTACGTGCAGGGGATGGACGCGGAAGAGGAGAATTTTTTGGGAGCGTTTGATTTGGATGACAAGGATGATTTCCTATGATGTATTTGCTGAAAGAAAATTTTGATAAGGCGCGGGAGGCGCTTGCGGGGGCGTATGCCGTGGTGGTGCCGGACGAGGTGCTGCCGCCGAAGGACGCGCTCTTTCCGCGCAGCGAAACGCTGTACGAAACCGACCGCAGGACCGGCGAAGCGCGGGCGGCGGGCGCGGGCGGGAAGACGCTGCTCTTCGGGGTGCGGCCCTGCGACGCGCGCGCCATCGGCAATTTGGACGCGGCCTTCCTCGAAAGCGGCTACGTCGACGCCAATTACGCGCAGCGGCGCGAGAACGCGACCATCGTCGCCCTCGCCTGCGCGCAGATCCCTTCCCCTGCCTGCTTCTGCGACTCGATGGGCGGCAGCCCGCACGAGGCGCCGGAGGCCGACGTGGTGCTGACCGAGGCGGCGGACGGCAGCGGCTATGCGCTGGATTTCCAGAGCGAAAAAGGAAGCGCCGTCGCGGAGATTTGGAAGGCGGCCGACCTCATCGGCCCGATGCCCGCCCACCTCGAAAAAGCTCCCGCGCCGACCTGTACGCTGAAAGTGAACAAGGTGCCGGACCTCGCGCAAAAACTGACCGCCGCCTTCGAGGACGGTCTATGGGAACGGCTTGCGGAAGCCTGCCTGGGTTGCGGCTGTTGCACCTACGTGTGCCCCACTTGTTATTGCTTTGACATAGGGCTGGAAAACAGGGGCGGGACGGCCGACACGTTCCGCTGCTGGGATTCGTGCATGTTCCCGGGCTACACGCAGATGGCCGGCGGGCACAACCCGCGCTGGTCGAAAACGCAGCGACTGCGCAACCGTTATTTGCACAAGCTCGCGTATTTCGACGAGCGCTACGGGCGGACGCTTTGCGTCGGCTGCGGGCGCTGCATCTGCCGCTGCCCGCAGGGGCTCGACATCACGCGCGCCGTCGAATGGGGGGAGAGACTATGAACGCCGCCAATCCGCTGCTGCCCGCCGCCTGCCGGATCATCGGGATCACGGACGAGACGCCGGACGTGAAGACGTTCCGCCTGCAGACGCAGGGCGGCGCGAAGCCGTTCGCCCCCATGCCGGGGCAGCTCGCGATGATTTCCGTGCCCGGCGCGGGCGAGGCGATGTTTTCGATCACGGCGCAGGGCGAGGACTGGATCGAGTCGTCGATCAAGCGCGTCGGCGCGCTGACCGAGGCGCTGCACGAGCTCTCCGAAGGCGACGCCGTCGGCGTGCGCGGGCCTTACGGCAACCATTTTCCCGTCGATGCCTTGAAAGGCAAAGACCTGCTCTTTGTCGGCGGCGGCATCGGGCTCGCGCCGATCCGCTCGCTGATCCGTTACGCACTCGAACACCGTGAGGACTATGGCAAGCTCGACGTGCTGTACGGATCGCGCACGACGGCGGATCTCGTGTTCAAAGAGGATCTGTTCGGGAACTGGCCGCAGCGGATGGGCACGCACATCACGATCGACGTGCCGGAGGACGGTTGGGACGGGCACGTCGGCTTCGTGCCGGCCTATATCGAGGAGAAGGGGTTTTCGCCGAAAGGCCGCGCCTGCATCCTCTGCGGGCCGCCGATCATGATCCGGCTCTCGCTCGCGAGCCTGTACAAGATGGGCTTCGAGAAGGAAAACATCATCACGACGCTCGAGATGCGCATGAAATGCGGCATCGGCAAATGCGGGCGGTGCAACATCGGCAGCAAATACGTGTGCCTCGACGGGCCGGTCTTTTCGATGGCGGAGCTGGACGAGCTGCCGCCGGAACATTGAGCGGGAGATGCCTGCGGTGAAGCCTTCCGTCTCGAACATGAACGCGCTTTTCCTCGTGCCCTCGGAGCTTGCGGGCTGCATCCGCCGGCGCGGTTTCCGGCGGCTGACCGTGCGCGCCGTCGTCGAGCTCGCCGCGCCGCAGACCTGGGGCGCGAGCGTCATGCCAGTCGTGCTTGCCGCGGCGTTTGCGATTGCGGGCGGGGGCGCGGGCGCGATTGCGGGCGGGGCAAGCCCCGCCCCTACGGGCTTCGGAGCGGGCGGCTTTTCGTTCCCGCTGTTTTTCTCGCTGCTCGGCACGGCCGTCTGCCTTCAATGCGCCGTCAACACGCTCAACGATTATTCGGATTTCATCGCGGGCGTCGACCGCCGCGAGAACTGCATCGACGAGACGGACGCGTCCATCGTCTACCATGATTACGAGCCCGTGCTCGCCTTTGTCGTCGGCGTCGGTTTCATCGGGCTCGCCCTGCTCTGCGGGCTGTACGCGCTCGTCACGGTCGGCCCCGAGCTGCTCCTCTTCGGCGCGGTCGGCGCGGCCGTCGTCTTCCTCTACGCCTACGGTGTCATCCCGCTGTCCTACACGCCCGTCGGCGAATTCCTCTCGGGCGTCGTCATGGGCGGCGTAATCCCGCTCGCCTGCTTCTACGCCTTCACGCGCTCGCTCGACCCGCGCATCGTGGCATACAGCGTCCCCGTCATCCTCACGATCGCGCTCATCATGCTCACGAACAACGGCTGCGACATCGAAAAGGACCGCGCGGCGCAGCGCCACACCCTGCCGACGAGAATCGGCCGCCGCCGCGCGCTCGCGCTGCACGCCCTGCTCTTCGCGGCCGCGCTCGCCTGGGCTTCCGCCGTGTCCGTCTTCCGCTTCGGCCTCGCCGCCGCCTGGCTCATCCCGCTGCTGTGCGCCTGGCTCATTCCGCAGGAAGTGCGCCTCGTCCGCGAAGGGCTTTTGCCCGAAAACCGCATCCGCTCGATGGCGCTCGCGACGGGTGCCAACATCCGCCTGAACGCCCTTTACGCCGCGATGGTACTGCTGCCGTCGCTGCCGGGGCTTTGACGCATTGCGCATACGTTATTGTGGTATACTAAGCCTATATCAAGAAAACGGAGGTCCTATCATGATGAAAGCATTCAAGTATATGTTCGGAATCGGCGCCGCGATCGTCCTGCTCGGCACGACGATTTTCCTCGTCATCACCTACTGGGACAAAATCCTCGCGGGGGCGACGGCCGGCGCGCGCGTCGCGACCAACATCCTGAACCAGTTCACGAACGACACCGTGACGGCGGACGACCCGAGCGACTACTACGATTTGTAGCCCTCGTTTCCTTCGCCCTCACCAGCCAGCCAGCCTTCGAGGCAGACGCCGCAGCCTTCGTCGATTTTGCGCGCAAACGATTCCGGATACGCCTTGCGCCATGCGGCCATCTCCTCGTCCGTCACCTTCGCGGCCGCAACGAGATACCCCGACACGACCATTCCCGTCACATGCGTGCTCATGTTTGCGTGCGGTGAGATCAGATTGATCGCGCCGCCACGGTCGAGCGTCTCCGCGTCGATCGGGTCGAAGCGCGCGCCGTGATCGATGTAGATCGTGTCGGGCACAACACGCTCCGTCACATAGGCGCCGCACAGCACCGTGCCCCGTTCGTTATAGACTTTGATGATGTCGCCGTGCGTGATGCCGTAGCGCGCCGCCGTCTCCGGGTTCAGCCATGCGGGTTCGTACTGATAGCCATCCTTTCCTTTGACCTTCATTGTCTCGATCTCGCGATGCCAAGTGACATCGTCCAAGTTTGCGTGGAAGCGCCAGCGCCCGTGGTTGCTCATGCAGAGCAGCGGATAGTCCTTTGCGCGCGGAGACGCGAGCGTCTCGTCATGGCAGGGGCCCTTCTCGATCCACATTGGATACGGCGGCCGCTCCTTGTCGTCCGGGAAGTGCTTTTGTATCCCCGTCGACGTGAACTCGAGCTTGCCCGTCGGCGTGGTCAGCGGGTTGTTTTCCGGATCCTCTGCGAAGAGGCGCAGCTGCGGCGGCACACGCTTTTGGATGTCCGGGTCGCAAGGCAGGATGAAGATGTCCTTCTTGTGGAAATCGTCTTCCTTGTCCAAATGGTCGACGCCGGAGCCCTGCCAGAACAGATCGATGATGTCTTCGGTCTTGCGCCCGTTCGCCGTGTATCTAAGATAAGCATCTTCGCTGATTTTCTTTGCGACCTCCACGACACAGTCGAAGTCGTTGAGCGACTCGCCGACGGGCGGGATGGCCGCGCGCTCGTGGTAGACGGACGTGAACACGCCGCCGCCCGGATCGTCGCAGATGTCCTCCATCTCGAATTTCGT
>JAISTF010000216.1 GCA_031272745.1 Eubacteriales Family XIII. Incertae Sedis bacterium | reverse complement strand
CGCAACCCGAGTCCGCACCTACTGAGCCCGTAGGGGCGGGGCTTGCCCCGCCCGTGCAAACGGAACCCGGGGACGCGGGACGGGCAAGCCCGTCCCCTACGGCCCCCGCGCCGGCGGCGACGCAGAGCATCATCAGCGTCGACCTCAAAAAGCTCGACACGCTGCTCGACCTCGTCGGGGAAATCGTCGTCGGCGAATCCATCGTCACGGAAAATCCGGACCTCGAGGGCCTGTCGCTGCCGAATTTCGTGAAGGCGTCGCGGCAGCTCGACAAGCTGACGGACGAGCTGCAGGACTCGGTCATGGCCATTCGGATGCTGCCGGTCAGCATCGTCTTCCAGCGGATGCGGCGGCTCGTGCGCGACATGGCGAAGATGCTCGGCAAGGAGGCCGAGCTCGTGCTCGTCGGCGAGACGACGGAGGTCGATAAGACGATCCTCGACGCCGTCGCCGACCCGCTCATCCATCTCGTGCGCAACGCGATGGACCACGCGATCGGCACGCCCGCCGAGCGGACGGCGGACGGCAAGTCGCCGGTCGGCCACATCGTCCTCTCCGCGCAGAACAGCGGCGGCGACGTCATCATCTCCGTCACGGACGACGGCAAGGGCATCGACCGCGACGCCATCCTCGCGAAGGCGCGCGGTCGGGGGATGCTGCGCAAGCCCGAGACGGCCTACACCGACCGCGAGGTCTGGCAGTTCCTCATGACGCCCGGCTTTTCCACGAGGGACAACGTCACGGAGTTTTCCGGCCGCGGCGTCGGGCTCGACGTGGTGAAGACGGACATCGAGCGCATCGGCGGCACGGTCGTCGTCGAAAGCCGCGTGGGGCAGGGCACGCACGTCATGATGAAGATTCCGCTGACGCTCGCGATCATCGACTGCATGGAGATCGGCGTCGGCTCGGGCATCTACTCGATTCCGATCACAAACATCCGCGAGTCGTTCAAAGCCGACGCGGGGCAACTCGTCTCCGATCCGGCGGGCAACGAGATGATCGTGCTGCGCGGGGTGTGTTACCCGATTTTGCGGCTGTACGAGGCGCTCGGCGCGGGGGACGCGATTCGGGACATCCACGAGGGCATCCTCGTGCTCGTCGAGGCGGACGGGCGGCCGATCTGCCTGCTCGCGGACGAGCTGATCGGCAAATTCCAGGTCGTCGTGAAGCCATTGCCCGCGTACCTCGGGAAGTTCCGCCGGAAGCGTTCCGGCATCTCGGGCTGCACGATCATGGGCAACGGCGGCATCAGCCTGATCCTCAACGTGCAGGAGCTCGCGGGCTGACATGACGGCGGATGGCGGCCGGACCCCACTCGCGCTCACGGACGCGGAGTTCCGCGGGTTTGCGGACTTCATCCGTGCGCGGTACGGCGTCAACCTCGACGCGAAGAAAACCCTCGTCGAAAGCCGCCTCGCGGCCGACGTCGCGCGGAAGGGCTTCGCATCCTACGGGGCTTACCTCGAATACGCGATGCACGACCCCACGCAGCGCGCGCTGTCGGCGCTCGTCGGCCGCGTCACGACGAGCCACACGTATTTCATGCGCGAGAGCGACCACTTCGCCTATTTCGCGGAGACCGTGCTGCCGTGGGCCTTCGGGCACGGCGGGATGCGCGACCTGCGCGTATGGTCGGCGGGGTGCGCGACGGGCGAGGAGCCGTACGCCCTGTCGATGGTGATCTTCCAGATGGCGGAGCACCGCCGCGAGGAAGGCTGGGACACGGTCGTGCTCGCCTCGGACGTGTCCGAGGCCGCGCTCAAGACGGCGCAGCGCGGCGTGTACAGCGAGGACGCGCTCGCGTCCCTGCCCGGCGGGTGGAAGAGCCGCTTCTTCGAGCCCGAGGGCGAGGGATTTTTGCGCGTCACGCCGACGCTGCGCAAAAACGTCGCCTTCCGCAAGATCAATCTGATGGACGATTTCTCCTTCTCGGGCCCCATGCACGCGATCTTCTGCCGCAACGTCATGATTTACTTCGACGCGGACACGAAGGCGCGCCTCGTCGAAAAGCTCCACGGGGCGCTGCTCCCGGGCGGTACGCTCTTCATCGGCCACAGCGAATCCCTCACCGCGCTGGACACCCCCTTCGAGTACGTCCAGCCTTCCGTCTACTGGAAGCCATTGTGAGAGCTAATTGCGTTGTTGCGCAATAATTGAAAGCGGCAGACATACAGAGGCGGGAGAAATTTTTTTCTCCCGTTTTTTCACGAAGAAAAGCCGTTTTGAAGTCCAAAAAAACAGGCGTTCGCCCAATCGCGCCCATACCCGAGCAAGTTGCTGAAACCATTGAAAAATACACAATTGCAAAGGAAAACCCCAGCTTGTGCTCGACAACCTGCCGGACGAGGATCTCGTCAGAAGGCTCGAAGCTGAGCGCGGACGCGGAGAAGGAGATCGAAAAATGCCCTGGGCGATACTATGACGAGCAAAGCAATGCGTATGAAACATTTCCCGTTGACACAGACACGCAGTTCGATTATTATTAAATAAGTATATGCTTGTGGCTATGCTCCTGCGGGGGCATAGCGTTTTATCAGGGAGGTTTTCATGGACCAAAATCCCCGCCTTGCGCTCAGCATCGCGCAGCGCATCGACCGTCTGCCCATGACAAAGGGCATGTGGACAATCCTCATGCTGACGGGCATCGGCTGGCTCTTTGACGCGATGGACCAGGGCATGGTCAGCGGCGTCGTGGCGTCGATCAACAGCGCCTGGTCGCTGTCGGTGTCCCAACTCGGCTGGCTCAGCAGCATCGGCTTCCTGTCGCTGATCGTCGGGGCCGCGCTGTCGGGCATGATGGCCGACCGCTTCGGGCGGCGCACGGTCATCATGTGGACGCTCATCATCTTCGGCGTCGGCAGCGTGCTGTGCGGGCTTGCGCAAAACTACCCGATGCTGCTCATCTGCCGCTTCATCACGGGCTTCGGCCTCGGCGGGGAGCTGCCGGCCGCGTCGACGCTCGTCAGCGAGTATTCGCCCGTGAAGGTCCGCGGGCGCAACGTCGTCATCCTCGAGAGTTTCTGGGCATGGGGCTGGATCGCGTCGGCGCTCGTCGCCTACCTCGCGATTCCCGCGCTCGGCTGGCGCGCGGCCTTCTTCATCGGCGCGGTGCCGGCGTTTTTCGCGGCCGTGCTGCGGTTTGCGGTGCCGGAGTCGCCCCGGTATTTGGACGCGGTCGGGCGCTTTGGCGAGGCGGACGCGCTCGTGGCGAAGCTCGAAAAAGAGGCGGGCATCGCCTATGACGGCGGGCGGCAGGATGCCGCCCCTACAACTGAAAAAGTCGGGACATCACCGGGCGATGTAGGGGCGGCATCCTGCCGCCCGGACGAGAAAGTCACCTCGGACATCGGCATGTGGAAGGGCATCGGCGTACTCTGGACGAAGGAGCACCGCCGCGCCACGGCCGTGCTGTGGATCATCTGGTTCGGCATCAACTTCGGCTACTACGGCTTCGTGCTGTGGATGCCGAGCTTCTTCACGCGCGAATTCTCCATCGAGGACAGCTTCCGTTTCACGCTGATCATGAGTTTTGCGCAGCTGCCGGGGTATTTCCTCGCGGGCCTGCTCATCGAGCGGATCGGACGGCGTCCCGTGCTGACGATTTTCTTCGCGGGCACGGCGTTCGCGGCCTGGCTCTTCGGCGGCACGGGGGTCGAGGGCGTGGGGCAGGTCATCGCCTGCGGCTGCCTGCTGTATTTCTTCGCGCTCGGCGCCTGGGGCTGCGTCTATTCGTACACGCCGGAGCTCTATCCGACCGCCATCCGCGGCGTCGGCGTCGGTTGGGCGGCGGCCATCGGCCGCGTGGGCGCCTTCATCGCCCCCCAACTCGTCCCGCTGCTTTACAACCGCCTCGGCGAGGAAGCGGGCTTCATGGGCGTCTTCATCGTCCTCACCGTGGTCCTGCTCTTCGTCG
>JAISTF010000037.1 GCA_031272745.1 Eubacteriales Family XIII. Incertae Sedis bacterium | reverse complement strand
ACGGCCATCACGCAGATCAAGGAGAAACGTTATTCGGAAAACCTGGAGGGCTACAAAGGCCGCATCCTCCTCGTCGGCGTCACGTACGACAAGGACACGCGCGCCCACGAATGCGTCATTGAAACGGCGTGACGGCCAGCGCTGCCAAATCATTTTTTCGGCTTTTCATTGGATACGTTTTGAATTTGAGGAGACATGTCATGGATGAGACCAATCGCGTGTACAAATTGCAGTGCGCGGTGCTGCGCGTGATCGACGTGGCGGCGGCGGGCGTTCCGGCGCGGGACGAGAC
This sequence comes from Eubacteriales Family XIII. Incertae Sedis bacterium, assembly GCA_031272745.1. GTDB lineage: Bacteria > Bacillota > Clostridia > Peptostreptococcales > Anaerovoracaceae > WRFF01. The sequence goes on along the minus strand of JAISTF010000037.1, from coordinate 20,920 downwards.
GCCGGAGTGGGAGCGCATCCACGCGGTCAGCAGCGCGCGGACGGGGTCACGGCTCGCGGCGGCGCGAGGGGTGGACACGGAGCTTGCGGCGGCGGCCTGCACGCTGCACGACTTCGCGCGCATCCTTGACGGGCGGCAGGCCGGCCACGCGGAACGGGGCTATGAAGCGGTGAAGCGATTCCTGCGCGAAGACGAAGGCGTGCGCGGGCTTTTCACGGACGACGAAATCGAGCTGGTCGCGCAGGCCGTGAAAAGCCACAGCAAGAAAGCCGAGGTCGGCGCGCCGCTCGAAGAAGTCGTGAAAGACGCCGACGTGCTCGACATGCACGACTACGGCCGCCCCCTGCCGCGCGAAGAGCAGCGCGCCCGCCTCGCGGCGCTTTAGACGCTACCTACAGCGCCGCAAGCAGCGCCGCCGTCTCGCGCAGGCGGGCCTCGTCGCCTTCTTCCGCCGCGGCCGCCGAGTAGTAGAGGCGCAGGCGGGGGGATGCGGATTTCACGTCCGTTTCGAGGCGCGCGCCGAGCGCGTGGGCCGCGTCCGAGGCGCGGAAGACGCGTTCGGCGAAGTCGGCGGGCGGCTGCTCCCACGTCAGCACCGCGCGCGACCGCTCGACGGCGACCTCGGAGACGCCCGCCGCGTCTGCCCGCCGCTTGACGAGCGCCACCATGCACAGGTTGCGCACGGGCGCGGGCACGGCGCCGAAACGGTCGGCCAGCTCCGCGAGCACCTCCGCGAGCTCCGCCTCGCTCTCGATCAGCGCGATGCGCTTATAGGCCTGGAGCTTCACGACCTCGTCCTCGATGTACGCCGACGGGATCACGGCGGAAGCGGCCGTCTCGATCTTCGCGCCCGAGAACAGGGAATCGTCGATGCCCGAAGTGCCCGATGCGCCCGACCCGCGCGCCGCCGCGCCGCCGCCTTCCGCCGAAAGCCGCGCGGCCGCGTCTTCGAGCAGCTTGCAATACATCTCGTACCCCACCGACGCCAAATGCCCGTGCTGGCTCGTGCCGAGCAGGTTGCCCGCGCCGCGGATTTCGAGGTCCTTCATCGCGATCTTGAACCCGCTGCCGAGCTCCGTGAACTCGCGGATCGTCCGCAGTCGCTTCTGCGCCGCCTCCGTCAGCACCTTGTCGCGGCGGTAGAAAAGGTAGCAAAACGCGATGCGCGCCGACCGCCCCACGCGGCCTCGCAGCTGATACAGCTGGGTCAGCCCGAGACGGTCCGCGTTTAGAATGGTGATGGTATTGACGTTCGGGATGTCGAGGCCGGACTCCACGATGGTCGTCGACAGCAGCACGTCCGTGTCGCCTTCCGCGAAGCCGAGCATGATCTCCTCGACCATGCGCTCGTTCATCTTCGCGTGGCAGACCGCCACGCGCGCGTCCGGCACGAACGCCCGAATCCGCTCCGCCACGCGCTCGAGCCCGTCCACGCGGTTGTAGACGACGAACGCCTGCCCGCCGCGGTCGAGCTCGCGCCGCAGGCTCTCCGCGAGCACCTCGTCCTTCTCCTCGGACACGTACGTGCGCACGGGATGCCGGTCCTCGGGCGGGTCCTCGATGAGCGACATGTCCTTGAGCCCGATGAGCGACATATGCAGCGTGCGCGGGATCGGCGTCGCCGTCAGCGTGAGCACGTCCACGCCCGCCCGCAGCGCGCGGATGCGCTCCTTGTGCCGCACGCCGAACCGCTGCTCCTCGTCAATGACGAGCAGGCCGAGGTCATGAAACTGCGTTTTTTTGGACAATAACATATGCGTCCCGATGACGATGTCCGCCTCCCCGCTCTGGATTTTGGCGAATATTTCGCTTTGTTTTTTTGCGGACTGAAAGCGCGACAGCATCTCCACCGTGACGGGAAAATCCGCGAAGCGCTCGCTGAACGTGCGGTGATGCTGGGCCGCGAGGATCGTCGTCGGCACGAGGATGCAGACCTGCTTGCCCTCCTGCGCGCATTTGAAGGCGGCGCGGAGCGCGACCTCCGTCTTGCCGTAGCCGACATCGCCGCAGATGAGGCGGTCCATCGGCCAGGGCTGTTCCATGTCCTGCCGCACGGCGTCGAAGCAGCGCTGTTGGTCGGGCGTCGGCTCCCACGGGAAGCGGTCGTCGAAGTCCTTTTGCCACGTCGTGTCCGGACCGAAGGCGTAGCCCGGCGCGAGGCGGCGCTCGGCGGCGAGGCGGATCAGTTCGCACGCGTATTCCTCGATCTCCTTGCGCACGCGCGCCTTCGTGCGCGACCAGTCCCCCGTGCCGAGGCGGCTGACGCGCGGCCGTTTTTCCCCCGCGCCGATGTAGCGCTGGACCATGTCCATCTGCTCGACGGGGATGTAGAGCACGTCGCCGGCCGCGTACGCGATCGTCAGATAGTCGCGCGCGCTGCCGTAGGTCTCCTTCGTATGGATGCCCTGGAAGACGCCGATGCCGTGGACCTCGTGCACGACGTAGTCGCCCTTCTCGATGTCCGTGAACGCGGAGATCTTCTCCTTGCCGCGCACGCCGCGCCCCGCGCGCCGCCTGCGCTCCGTCTTGAAGATGTCGCCGTCGCGCAGCCAGACCTTGCGGACGGGCCTGCCGTCCGCGGACTCCCAGTCCACGCCCGCGGAGATCGCGCCCTCGGCGAGTCGCACGTCCGAGGCGAGTTTTTCGCCTTCGAGAAATGCGCGCAGGCGTTCGAGCCGCTCCGCCGAAGCGCAGACGATCGTAGCCTCGTAGCCTTTGCGCAGGTAGCCTTTCAGTTCCGCGGCCAAGAGGTCCATCTGCCCGTGCAGCGGTGCCGGCTGCCGCGCCACATACCCGTCCCCTTCCGGCGTGACGGAAAGGACGTCCCTGCCCCCGACCAAGCGGTGCCAGTCCTCCGCCTTCGCAAACGCGTCCCATTCCTCGGGCGCCGCCGCGCCGTCTTCAAGCAGCGCCGTGAAGTCCTCCTGCGCCTCGGTCTCCCGCAGCTCCAGCGCCCTCTCGATGCGCAGCGGGTCTACGACGATGAGCCTGTCCTGCGGCCCGAGCCAGTGCAACAGGGTTTGCCGCCGCGCACCGGAAGCGGACGGATCGTCAGCCCCTGAGGAATCGCCGGATGTCGCCGCGGCCGCGCTGACCTGCACCTCGGAAACGCTCCCCACGGTCGTCTGCGCGTCGGGATCGAACACCCGCAGCGACTCTACCTCGTCGCCGGCAAATTCGACGCGGACGGGCCGCTCCGCCGAAATCGGCCAGACGTCGAGGATGCCGCCGCGCACGCTGAACGCGCCCGGCGACTCCGTATACGGCTCGCGCACATAGCCCGCGTCCGCGAGCCGCCGCTTCAGCTCCTCGGGGTCGAGCCGCTGGCCCGTCGACACCGCAAACCGCGCCGCCGAAAACGCCTCGCGCGGCGGCACGGCGGCCAGCGCGGCGCTGACGGGGCAGACGACGACGCAAGCCGTGCCCGCGCCGGAGCCGGCATCGGCATCGGCCAGCGCTTCGAGCGCCGCCGCCCGCGCGGGCTCCGCCTCGCGGCTCTTCGTCTCCACGCGCAGAAACGGCGGGTCGTCCTCGGGCAGCGCGCACACGCGGACATCCCCGCGCCCGGCCTCCTTCAAAAAAAACAAAAGGTCGCCCGCAAACGAACGGGCGACACCCTCGCCCGCCGTGACGACGATGGTTTTCCGGTGGTCTATCCGCGCGACGGCCGGCGCCGCCTGCGCCGCGGTCAGCCCCGCCCAGACATCACCCATTGTACCGTTGCATCGCGGCCTCGATCCCGTCCCGCACCCAGACTTCGAGCGCGTCCACGCAGCGGTCGACGGCCTCGCGCATGACGTCCAACTCGCCCGCCGCAAAGCCGGAGAGCACGAAGTCGCGCAGCGGCACCGGCCCCCGCTCCGCGCCGATCCCGATGCGGAAGCGCGGAAAATCGTCGAACTGAAGCTGGTAGATGATGTCGCGCATCCCGTTGTGCGTGCCCGCGCTGCCCTTCGGCCGGATGCGCAGGGTCCCCGCCGCGAGGTCCACGTCGTCGTACACGACGGCCAGATCCGCAGGCTCTGTCTTATAGAAGGAAACCACCTCGCGCACCGACTGGCCGCTGTCGTTCATGAACGTCTGCGGCTTGACGACAAGCACCTTCCGGCCGGACACGATGCCCTCGCCGCACAGCGCCTTGTGCTTCAGCCGCCCGACGGAAATTCCGTGCCGCTCGCAGAAGCGGTCGACGGTCACGAATCCGATGTTGTGCCGCGTGTTCTCAAACCGCCCTCCCGGGTTGCCGAGCCCTACGATCGTCAGCAAATCATTTCCCCGTCTTTCCGTTGGATGCCTCGAACATCTTGCTCACCGACTCGTTCGTATGGATGTGCAGCATCGCCTCGGAGAAGATGTCCGCGACGGACAGCACCTTGATCTTGTCGACCTTGCGCGCCGCGTCCGACAGCGGGATCGTGTTGAGCAGCACGAGCTCCTTGATCGCCGATTTCTTGATGTACGACAGCGCCTTGCCCGACAGCACCCCGTGCGTCGCGCACGCGTAGACCTCGCGCGCGCCCATCTCCTTGATTGCGTTGGCCGCGTTCGTGATCGTGCCCGCCGTGTCGATCATGTCGTCGACGAGGATGCATGTCTTGTCCGCGACGTCGCCGATGATGTTCATCACCTCGCTCACGTTCGCCTTCTGCCGCCGCTTGTCGACGATCGCGATCGGCGCGTTCAGCGGCAGCGACATCGCGCGCGCGCGCGTCACGGAACCGTGGTCCGGCGACACGACGACGAGATCCGGCAGTTTCATTTTTTTGAAATAACGCATGAGCGTCGGCATCCCGAGCAAATGATCCACGGGAATGTCGAAATAACCCTGAATCTGCGCCGCGTGCAGATCCATCGTGACGACGCGGTCCGCCCCCGCCGCCGTGATGAGGTTCGCGACGAGTTTGGCCGTGATCGGATCCCGCGCCTTCGCTTTGCGGTCCTGGCGCGCATACCCGTAGTACGGGATGACCGCGTTGATGCGCCCCGCCGACGCGCGCTTCATCGCGTCGATCATGATGAGAAGCTCCATGAGGTTTTCGTTGGTCGGGTAGCAGGTCGACTGGATGATGAATACGTCGCGGCCGCGCACGGTCTCGTAGATGTTCACGGAAATCTCCCCGTCGCTGAACGACAGCACCTCCGCCTTCCCGAGCCGTTTGCCCATCTTGCCCGCGATCTCGGCCGCCAGGTCGGGACACGCGTTTCCGCAAAACAATTTGTACTCTCCGTTTGCCCCATGTCCGTTTTTCATGCCACCTGCTCCTTTCGACCGCTTCCGTGATTCCGCTGTTCCCGTTATTCCGACTGTTCCGGCTGCTCCGGCTGCTCCGTTCCCAATCGCTTCTCCATACGGCCCTTCAAAAGGCCGCGCCGCTCCACCCAGCCTTCGAGCACCTTCGCCTTCGGCCGGTCCACGCACAGCGCCCCCGCCGGCACGTTGCGCGTCACGGTCGTGCCCGCCGCGACATACGCCCCCTCGCCGATCGACACCGGGGAAATAATGTTCACGTTGCACCCGATGAACGCGTCGTCGCTCACATACGAGCGGTGCTTTTCCTTCCCGTCGTAATTCACGAACACCACGCCGCAGCCGACGTTGATGCCGCTGCCGAGGTCCGCGTCGCCGATGTACGACAGATGGGACACCTTCGTGTCGTCGCCGATGAACGAATTTTTCACCTCGACAAAATCCCCGATGCGCACGCGCGCGCCGATGTCGCAGCCGGGCCGCACGTAGGCGAACGGCCCCACGGTCGTATGGTTTTCGATGAGGCTGCCCGCGAGCACCGAGCGGTCGATGGTCACGCCGTCGCCGATCTTGCAGTTTTCGATGCGCGTCCCCGCGAGGATGTAGCACCGCGCCCCGATGGCCGTCGCGCCCGAGATTTCGACGTCCGGCCCGATGACCGTCCCCGCGCCGATCGTGACCTCCTCCGATATATACGCGCGGTCGATGTCGACAAACTCCACGCCCGCCTCCGCGAGCGCCAGGTTGCGCGCCCGCCGCGCACGCGCTTTCTCTTCATAAACCTTCGCCAAATCCGCCTTTTTCGTCAACCCAGATACCTCACCCTGTCCGCTTCGAGAATCATCTCCCCTACGAGGTTGATGTCTCCCGCACCCATCGTGATCACGAGGTCGCCCGCCTCCGCGTTGGCGAGCACAAACTCCGCGATCTCCTCAAACGTAGCCATATACCACACATCCTTCCACGGATTGTCGCGCTTCATCTTCTCCGCGATCGTGCGCGACGACACGTTGTGGATGTTTTTCTCGCGCGCCGCGTAGATTTCCGCGAGCACGACGCGGTCCGCCGCCGCGAGCGCCTCCGCGAACTCGTCGTGCAGCGCGAGCGTCCGCGTATACGTATGCGGCTGGAACAGCACCCACATCTTTTCGTGCGGCACGTTCATCGCCGCCTTCAGCGTCGCGACGATCTCCGCCGGATGGTGCGCGTAGTCGTCGACGATCTTCACGCCGCTTGTCGTGAACCCCTGGATCTCAAACCGCCGCTGCGTTCCCGTGAACCCTTCGATGGTGGAAACGATGACGTCCTTGTCGATGCCCATCGTCATGCAGCAGGCGATGGCCGCCAGCGCGTTGGCGATGTTGTGCTCGCCCGGCACCGCGAGTTTGAAGCACCCGATCCGCTCCCCGTACGCGTCCGCGCAGAACGACGGCAGCCCGTCGCTGTCGAACGCGACGTCATACGCGCGGAAGTCGCACCCCTCGTGAAACCCGAACGTGACGAATTTCCGCCGGAGCTTCCCGAGGATCGACCCGACGAACGGATTTGCGTCATAGGCAAACACGACGCCGTCCTCCGGCACGAGGTTTGCGAACGTGTCGAAGCTACGCACAATATGGTCGATGTCTTTGAAATAATCCAAATGGTCCGAGTCGATGTTGAGGATCACGGCGTATTTCGGGGAGAGTTCGAGGAACGAATCCATGTATTCGCACGCTTCCGTGATGAAATACTCGTCTTTGCCGACGCGCACGTTGCCTTCGATCTCCTTCAGATTGCCGCCGACGAGGATCGTCGGGTCCTTCCCCGCGTTCTTCAAAATCAGGGAGATCATCGACGTACACGTCGTCTTGCCGTGCGCGCCCGCGACCGCGATGCCGTTGTCCGCCCCCTTCATGAGTCGCCCGAGGAGCTGCGCGCGCGAAACGACGGGCACGCCCTTTCGCCGCGCCGCCGTGAGCTCGGGGTTGTCGGGCGGCACGGCCGCCGAATAGACGACGAGGTCCGCGTCCCCGATGTTTTTTTCGCGATGCCCGAGGTAGACCGTGGCGCCCTTTCCGATGAGGCGCGTGAGGATGTCGCTCTCCGTGGAATCCGAACCCGATACGGCAACGCCGCGGCTGAGCAGGATCTCCGCAATCGCGGACAGCCCGATGCCGCCGATGCCCACACAATGAACGCGCTGTAAATTGTCAAAATCAATCATTTGTAGTCGCAAATATTCCTCCAAAAAGAGTATACCATACCCGCGCCAATCTGTGCTATAATTCGCTTGTAATTGGGCAAGCTCGGGTATTAGTTGGGCGGCGCGGGAGAGGCGCCGGAAAGGCAGGACATCATGCAAATCACGGACGTACGCATTCGGACCATTCCGGACGAGAGCAAGCTGAAAGCAGTTGTATCCGTTACCTTCGACGACGAATTCGTCGTGCACGACATCAAAATCATCGACGGCCAGAACGGGCTGTTCATCGCGATGCCTTCCCGCAAAGTCGGCGAAGGGGACTTCCGCGACATCGCGCACCCGCTCACGAGCGAAGTGCGGTCGCGCATCAAAGACGCCATCTTCAAAGAATACGACCGGCTCCAGTCAGAAAGCGAACCTTCTCCTGCGCCGGCCTACGAGTCGCCGGAAACACCGGCGTACTGATTCCGTATTCTATTCTTCGATGACCTTCTGCCCGTCGTAGTAGTTGCAGACGGGGCAAACGCGGTGCGGGAGCTTTTTGCTGTGGCACTGCGGGCAGACGGAAAGGCTCGGGGCGCTCATGCGCATATTCGGCGCACGCCGCGAATCTCTCTTTGCCTTGCTCGTTTTTCTTTTCGGAACTGCCATTTTCTCACCTCCCTGGTTTCATAGTTCTCCGCCGTTGCGCACACCCTCCGCGAGCGCAACTTGATTATTATATAAAAGCGAAGCTACTTTGTCAACTCATACGTATCGCGCGCAATGACGAGTTCCTCGTTGGTCGGGATGAGCAGGATCGCGACCTTGGAGTCGTCGCGGCTGATGACCGCCTCTTTGCCGCGCACCTTGTTTTTCACAAGGTCGAGCTTGATGCCGAGGTTGCCGAGCTCATTGCAAATAATGTCGCGCGTGTTGATGTCGTTTTCGCCGACGCCGGCTGTGAAGACGATCGCGTCAACGCCGTTCATCTCCGCGATGTAGGCGCCGATGTAGAAGCGGACGCTGTGCGCGAAGACCTGGAGCGCGAGCGCGGCGCGTTGGTCGCCGTCCCCGATCGCCTCCGCGATGTCGCGAAAGTCGCTCGAAATGCCGGACACGCCGAGCATGCCGGATTTCTTGTTGAGAATGTTGAGCACCTCGTCCGCGTTGATGCCGTCCTTGTCCGCGATGAAGCTGATGATCGCGGGGTCGATGTCGCCCGAGCGCGTCCCCATCGCGAGGCCCGCGAGCGGCGTGAAGCCCATCGACGTGTCGATGCATTTGCCGCGCTTGATCGCCGAGACGCTCGCGCCGTTGCCGAGGTGGCAGGTGATGATCTTGAGATCCTCGATGTTCACGCCGAGCATGTAGGCCGCGCGCTCGGCCACGTATTTGTGGCTCGTGCCGTGGAACCCATAGCGGCGGATGCCGTACTTCGTGTAATATTCATAGGGAATCGCGTAGATGTAGCTCTCCGGCGGCATCGTCTGGTGGAAGGCCGTGTCGAAGACCGCGACCATCGGCGTCTTCGGCATGAGCTCGCGGCAGGCCGCGATGCCGAGCAGGTTCGGCGGGTTGTGCAGGGGCGCGAGCTCGACGCATTCCTCGAGCGCCGCGATCACGGCGTCGTCGATGATGACCGACGCGGCGTATTTCTCGCCCGCGTGCACGACGCGGTGGCCGACGGCCCCGATCTCATCCATGCTCTTCACGACGCCGTAGACGGGGTCGACGAGCGCCGCCATGACGTTCGCGATCGCTTCCTTGTGGTCGGCCATCGCCGTCTCCTGGATGAATTTGTCCTCGACGTTCGTCTTCTCGTGCTTCAGCACCGAGCCGTCCAAGCCGATGCGCTCCACGAGCCCCTTCGCGAGCAGCGTCTCGCTCGTCATGTCGAGCACCTGATATTTGAGCGACGAGCTGCCGCAGTTGATCACCAATACCTTCATACCTTCGATACCCTCCTGTACCCTCTTTGTCCTGTGCGAGAAAAAAACGTGCCTGAATAGTATACCACATTCGCGCCGCGCCTCAGCGCGTCACCCCATCAAATCGTCCATCGAGTATAGCCCCGCCGGCTTGTCCGCGAGGAAGCGGGCGGCCGCGAGGGCGCCGTGGGCGAAGACCTTGCGGCTGTAGACCGTGTGCGTGAGCGTGACGACCTCGTCGGGGCCCGCGAACAGCACCGTGTGCTCGCCGGGCAGCGTGCCCGCGCGCACCGCATGGATGCCGATTTCGCCGGGAATGCGGGGGTCGTCGCTCCCGTGCCGCCCATAGCAATAATGCTGCGCGGCTGCATCCTCACGCCCCGCCGCCGCCGCGTCCGCGAGCAGCAGCGCGGTGCCCGACGGCGCGTCTTTTTTCTGGTTGTGGTGCTTCTCGACGATCTCGATGTCGAACGACTCCCCGAACGCGGCCGCCGCCTGCTTCGCGAGCCGCGCAAGCAGGTTCACGCCGAGCGACATATTGGCCGAGCGGAAGACGGGAATGTCCTTCGCGGCCTCGGAGAGCAGCGCGAGCGCGTCGTCCCCGAGCGCGGTCGTCGCGAGCACGACGGGGACTTCCTTCTCCATGCACCATTCGAGCAGGTCCATCGTGAAGCTGTGGTTCGAAAAGTCGATGACGGCGTCCGCGACGGGCGCCTTCCCGAGGCTCGCCGCGCCGTAGACGGGCACCGTCCCGCCGTCCGGCAGCCGCGCCTCGCCGTCCTCCATGTCAAACCCCGCGACGAGCGCGAGGTCCGCCGCCTCCGCAATCGCCTCGACCAGCGCCTGTCCCATGCGGCCCTTGATGCCGCTGATGATCAGCTTCGTCGTCATCGGATCAACAGCTCCGCGATCTGCACGGCGTTCGTCGCGGCCCCTTTGCGCACGTTGTCCGCGACGCACCAGAAATTGATGCCGCTCGCCACGGACTCGTCGCGCCGGATGCGCCCGACGTAAACGGGATCCGTGTCCGTCGCCTCGCGCGCGAGCGGGTAGACGTTGTGCGCGGGGTCGTCCCGCAGCACGATGCCCGGCGACGCGGCGAGCAAGTCCTTGATCTCCTGATCGCTGCCGAACGGCTTCTCGAACTCGACGTTGATCGACTCGCTGTGCGAGGTGAAGACCGGCACGCGCACGGTCGTCGCCGTCACGCCGATACGATCGTCGTGCAGGATCTTGTGCGTCTCGTTGACCATCTTCATCTCCTCTTTCGTGTAGCCGTTGTCGAGGAAGACGTCGATGTGCGGCAGGCAGTTGCCGAAGATCGGGTGCGGATAGGCGACGCAGATGTCGTTGCCCTTGATGCCCTCTTCAAGGTCCTTGATGCCCTTGATGCCGCTGCCCGCGACGGCCTGGTACGTCGAATAGATGACGCGCTTGATGCCGTATTTGTCGTAGAGCGGCTTCAGCACGACGACCGCCTGAATCGTCGAGCAGTTCGGGTTCGCGATGATGCCCTTGCCGCCGATGGCCGCCGCCGCGTCCTCGGGGTTCACCTCGGGCACGACGAGCGGGACGTCCGGGTCCATGCGCCACTGGCTCGAATTGTCGACGACGACCGCGCCCGCCGCGGCCGCGATCGGCGAAAACTTCTCGCTCGTGCCGCCGCCCGCGCTGAACAGCGCGATGTCGATGCCCTTGCCGTCGAAGGCCGTCTCCGTCAGCTCTTCAATCACATAATCTTTGCCGTCGAACGCCACCGTCTTGCCCGCCGATTTCGCGGACGCAAACAGGTACGCCTTTTCGTACGGAAACTTCCGCTCCTCGAGGACTCTCAGAAACGTCCCGCCGACGAGGCCCGTCGCCCCGACGACCGCGATGTTGGGCTTGCGCCCGCTTAGATTCAGCCCGCCTTGTGTTGCCATAATAGATAACTCCTTCCCGAAAAAATGATTAACGCATAGTATACCATAAAACAGGGGTTGTAATTTTTATTATTTATGGTATAATATGGAATGTAATTGCATCACGCTGTTTCCCGAAAAGGGGGAAAGGAGAAACACTATGAACAGCGTCAACATCGTCGGCCATCTCACAAAGGACCCGGAGTACGTCGTGAAGGAAAACAATTTGCAGATCTGCAATTTCCGGATCGCCGTCGACAGCTACCGCGGGAAGGACAAGGACCCGCGCGCGGATTACATCAGCGTCGCGGTCTTCGGGCCGCGCGCGGAATCCTGCGGCAAATACCTCGCGAAGGGGCGGCTCTGCGCCGTCTCGGGTCAACTGCGCACCGAGCACTACACGGACGCGAACGGCGTCAACCATTATCCGGTCAAGGTGGTGGCCGATGAGGTCAAATTCCTCGACAGGCCGAAGGACGCCGAGGCGCGGCCCGCGCAGGCCCCGCAGGCGGCGGCGACCCCGCAGGCACCGGCCGCCGAAGCGCCCGCAGCGCAGGCGACAGCGCCGGAAACACCGGCCTACGCGCAGGCTCCGGCATCGTCCAGCCTGTATGAACCGCAGCAAGCGGCCTTCTGAATCTAAGCTGTCTCCACGAGCTTGGCCTCGCCGAGGCCGAGCAGCTCCACGGCGTCGTCACGCATCTTGTACTTCAGGATCTTGCCGGCGCCGTTCATCGGGAAGGCGTCCACGAAATGGACGTAGCGGGGCGTCTTGTGCTTGGCCATATGGGTGCGGACGTAGTCCTTCACATCTTCCTCGCTCAGCGCCTCGCCCTCCTTCACGATGACCCACGCCATGATCTCCTCGCCGTACTGCTTGTCCGGCACGCCGATGACCTGCACGTCGCTGATCTTCTCGTGCGTGTAGAGGAAGTCCTCGATCTCTTTCGGATAGATGTTTTCGCCGCCGCGGATGATCATGTCCTTGAGGCGGCCCGTGATTTTGTAATTGCCGTTCTCGTCCTTCAGCGCGAGGTCGCCCGTGTGGAGCCACCCGTCCGCGTCGATGACCGCCGCCGTCGCGGCCGGCATCTTGTAGTAACCCTTCATGATGTTGTACCCGCGCGCGACGAACTCGCCGACCTCGTTCACGCCGAGCTCCACGTTTGTCTCGGGGTCCACGATGCGGCATTCGACGCCCGGCAGCTCGCGGCCCACCGTGTTCACGCGCCATTCGATGGGGTCGTCCGCGCGGCTCTGCGTGCACCCGGGCGAACTCTCCGTCTGGCCGAACACGATTGTGATTTCCGTCATATGCATCTTGTCGACGACGTCCTGCATGACCTTGATCGGGCAGGGGCTGCCCGCCATGATGCCCGTGCGCATATGCGAAAAATCCGTCGACTCGAAATCCTCGTGCTCAAGCATCGCGATGAACATCGTCGGCACGCCGTGGAACGCCGTGATCTTCTCGCGTTGGATGCAATCGAGCGAGACCTTCGGCGAAAACGCCGGGATCGGCGACAGCGTCACGCCGTGCGTCATCGCGGCCGTCATCGCGAGCACCATGCCGAAGCAGTGGAACATCGGCACCTGGATCATCAGGCGATCCTCCGTCGAAAAATCCATGCAATCGCCGATACATTTTCCATTATTCACGATGTTGTAATGCGTGAGCATGACGCCTTTCGGGAAGCCCGTGGTTCCGCTCGTGTACTGCATGTTGCAGATGTCGTTTTTGTCCATCGAGGCCGCGAGCCGGTCGACCGTTTCCTGCGGCACGCCGGCCCCGCACGCGAGCGCGTCGTCCCACGTCAGGCAGCCGGGCGAGCGCGACTCGACCGTGATGACGTTGCGCAGGAACGGCAGCCGTTTTGCGTGGAGCGGCGCCCCCGCCTCATGCGCGTCGAGCTCCGGACAAATTTCATGAATAATGGAAATATAGTCCGAATCTTTATAACCGTCCACCATCACAAGGGTGTGCGTGTCGCTTTGACGGAGCAGGTATTCGGCTTCGTGAATCTTGTAGCTCGTGTTGACCGTGACGAGCACGGCGCCGATCTTCGTCGCGGCCCAGAACGTGAGGTACCAGGCGGGGACGTTCGTCGCCCAGATCGCGACGTGGCTGCCCTTCTTCACGCCGAGTCCGAGCAGCGCGCGCGCGAACGCGTCGACGTCGTCCCGAAACTCCTTGTAGGTGCGCGTGTAGTCGAGCGTCGTGTAGCGGAAGGCGTACTGGTCGGGAAATTCCTCGACCATGCGGTCGAGCACCTGCGGGAAGGTCAGGTCGATGAGCGCGTCCTTCTCCCAGACGTATTTGCCGCCGCGCGCCGTCTCGAACAGCTTGCGGCTCTTCTGCGCGCCACCGAGGTAGGGCAACATATAATCGTAGAAATGCGGGAAGACGACGCCCGCGTCCGACAGCTCCGGCGCCCAGCGCTTCACCCATTCGAGGCTGACCGTGCCGCTGAAATTGATCGAGTTCAGCGCGCGCATGATGTCGGGAATCGGCAGGTCGCCCTCGCCCATGAAGCGGTATTCGGGCTTGCCGTCCTTGAGGACGGAGTCCTTCGCATGGATGTAGCGGATGTAGGCGCCGAGGTTCTGCACCGTCTGCTCGGGGCTCTCGCCGCCGTAATTCACCGTATGGTGGTAGTCCCAGAGCGCGCCGACGTTGTCGCTGCCGGCGGCGGTCAGCACGCGCGCGAGGCGGGCGGAGTCCGCGTAGACGCCGTTCGTCTCGATGAGGACGCAGACGCCCTTCTCCTCGGCGAGCGGCAGGAGCGCCTTGAGCTCCTCTATGAGCACGCCGTCGTCGACCTCGCCCTCGGGCGAGATGCCGCGGTCGCCGAGCGCGCGCACGTAAGGCGTGCCGAGCTTCTGCGCGAGCGCGATGTAGTCTTCGAGCTGACGGCGGTTTTCCTCGCGGGATGCGGCGTCCGTCAGCACGCGCCCCGAGGAGAGGCACGGGATGGTCAGGCGCATCGCCTTCAGCTGCGCGATCGTTTCGTCGATGCTCTCCGGCGCAAACGGCCGGTCGCGCTCGAATTCCACGGCCGCCCCCAGACCGCGCACCTCGATGCCGTCAAAGCCGAGGTCCTTCGCCATCGCCAAGATGTCCCGCCACCCGAAATCCGGGCACGCCAGCGTCGAAAAAGCCAGTTTCATTTGGTTATTCCTCTCCTTCCATCTCCTTGTACAGCGCATACTTCGCCGCGGCGTCCTGCGCCGCCTCCGCAAACAACCGCTTCGCGTTTTCCGGAAACGTCTTCTTCAAACTCGCGTAACGCACCTCGCCGTCCAAGAACTCCTCGTACGGCATCGTCGGCGCCTTGCTGTCGAGCGTGAACGGCTTCTCCTTGCGCGGGTCGTAGCGGTACAGGTGCCAATACCCCGCCTGCACCGCGCGCTTCATCTCCTCCACGGCGCGGTCCATGCCGAGCTTGATGCCGTGCTCAATGCAGGGCGCGTAGGCGATGACGAGCGAGGGGCCGGGGAAGGCGTCGGCCTCGAGCAGCGTCTTCACGAGCTGCTGCGGGTCCGCGCCGAGGGCGACCTGCGCGACGTAGACGTTGCCGTACGTCATCATCTGGCGGCCGAGGTCCTTCTTCTTTGTCTTCTTGCCGGACGCCTGGAATTTGACCGAGGCGCCGAGCGGCGTGGCCTTCGAGGACTGCGCGCCCGTGTTCGAGTAGACCTCGGTGTCGACGACGAGGACATTCACGTCGACGCCCATCGAAAAGACGTGGTCGAGCCCGCCGTAGCCGATGTCGTAAGCCCACCCGTCGCCGCCGTACATCCAGACGGACTTCTTCGCGAGCTGGTCCCTGCGCGCGAGGATCTCCCGCGCGAGGTCAAGGGCGGCATCGTGCGGGCGGCTACAAGCCGCCCCTCCTGGCAAAGCGGATTCTCCGGGTGTAGGGGCGGCATCCGGCCGCCCGCCGCCGCAAAACGCTTCCAGCGCTTCTGCCAGCCCGTCCGACGCGGGCCTGGACGCATACGTGTCCATGAACGTGTCCAGCCACGCGTCCACGGCCCCCGCGAGCGACGGCTCCGCCGCCTTCAGCGCGAGCGCCTTCTCGCGCAACGCCTCGCGCGCGTGCTTCACCGCAAGCTGCATCCCGAGCGAAAACTCCGCATTGTCCTCGAACAACGAATTCGACCACGCGGGCCCGCGCCCGTTTCTGTCCACCGTGTACGGGATCGACGGCATCGACGCGCCCCACGCCTGCGTGCAGCCCGTCGCGTTCGCCCAGTACATGCGGTCGCCGAAGAGCTGCGTGAGCAGCTTCGCATACGGCGTCTCGCCGCAACCCGCGCACGCGCCCGAAAATTCGAGCAGCGGCTGCCGGAACTGCGAGCCCTTGACCGTCGAAATCGGGAATAACTCCGGCTTTTCCGCGAGCGTGAGCGCATACGCCCATTTCGCGCGCGCTTCCGGCCCGAAATCCTTCTCGGCCACGCGCTTCATCGCCAGCGCCTTCTCCTTCGCGGGGCAGACCGCCGCGCACGAGCCGCAGCCCGTGCAGTCGAGCGTGCTGACCGCGAGGCTGTAGGCGTAGTCCTTCGAGGCACCCTTGCCCGGCGCGGACTTCCAGCCCTTCGGCGCGCCCGCGAGCTCCTTTTCGTCGAGCAGGTACGGGCGGATGACCGCGTGCGGGCAGACGAAGGCGCAGAGATTGCATTGCAGGCATTTCTCGGGTGCCCACACGGGCACCCCCGTCGCGATGCCGCGCTTCTCGTACGCCGACGTGCCCATCGGCATCGTCCCGTCTTCGATCCCCGCGAACGCCGACACCGGCAGCTCGTCCCCCTTCTGCGCGTTGATGGGTTCGAGGATGTTCTTTATAAAGGAAGGAAGCGCGTCCTCATTCGTGGATCCTCGGGTCACCTCTCTTCGGTCGGCCGAGGATGACGATGATGCCTCCCACGCCTCCGGCACGTCCACCGCCACGAGCCCGTCCGCGCCCGCGTCGATCGCGCGGTGGTTCATCTCGACGACCTTACCGCCCTTGCGGCCGTACGTCTTCGCCGCCGCGTCCTTCATCAGCGCCACCGCCTGCCCGTACGGGATGATGTCCGTGAGCTTGAAGAACGCCGACTGCAGCACCATGTTCACGCGCCCGCGCATCCCGAGCTCCGCGGCGATGCGGTTTGCGTCGATGATATAGAAGCGGATGCCGTTTTCCCGCAGCAGGCGCTTCACCTCTTTCGGCAGTTTCTCCCCGAGCTCTTCGGGCTTCCAGGGACAGTTGAGGAGCAGGGTCCCGCCTGGCTTGAGCTCGCTCACGATGTCGTATTTCCCGAGATAGGACGGGTGGTGCACCGCGACGAAGTCCGCGCGCTTGATCAAATGCGTGGCGCGGATCGGCGACGTGCCGAAACGCAGATGGGACTTCGTGACGCCGAAACTCTTCTTTGTGTCGTATTCAAAATACGCCTGTGCGTAGAGGTCGGTTGACTCCGCGATGATCTTGATCGAGTTCTTGTTGGCCCCGACCGTGCCGTCCGAGCCGAGCCCCCAAAACTTGCAGCAGACCGTGCCCGGCGACTCCGTGTCGAGCCGCGCGCCGAGCGGCAGCGACAGGTGCGTCACGTCGTCGTCGATGCCGACCGTGAAGCCGTTTTTCGGCGACGCCGCGGCAAGGTTGTCGAAGACGGCCTTGATCTGCTCGGGGCCGACGTCCTTTGACGACAGCCCGTAGCGGCCCCCGACGACGAGCGGCGGACGGCAGAATGCCGCCCCTACATCCTCATCCCTATTGGTGGGGGTGTCGGCAAGCCGCCCCCCATCCCCATTTGTAGGGGCGGTATCCCGCCGTCCGCTCATCACGGCACATACGTCTTCATACAAAGGCTCGCCGACCGCGCCGAGTTCCTTCACGCGGTCGAGCACCGCGATGCGCCGCGCGGTCTTCGGCAGCGCCGCAAGGAAATGCGCTGCGGAAAACGGCCGGTAGAGGTGCACCTGCACGAGCCCGACCTTCGGCCGCGCCGCGCCGTCCGCCTGCGCGTTCAGCCAGTCCACGACGTCCCGCGCCGTGCCGCTGACGCTCCCCATGCAGACAAGCACATGCTCCGCGGCGGGGTCGCCGTAGTATTCAAAGAGCCGGTACTGCCGCCCCGACAGCGCCGCGAGGCCGTCCATCGCCTCTTGCACAATGCCGGGCAGCGCGTCGTAAAACTTGTTATTCGATTCGCGCACCTGGAAATAGATGTCCGGGTTTTGCACGGTGTTGCGCAGCGTCGGGTGGTCGGGGTTGAGCGCCGCGTCGCGGAAGGCTGCGAGCGCCTCGCGGTCGAGCAGGCCCGCCGCCTCTTCGTAGCCCACGAGCGAAATCTTCTGGATCTCGTGCGAGGTGCGGAAGCCGTCGAAGAAATGCAGGAAGGGGATGCGCGCCTTGATTGCGGCGAGGTGCGCCACGAATCCGAGGTCGGCGGCCTCCTGCACGCTGCCGCTCGACAGCAGCGCGAAGCCCGTCGCGCGGCAGGCCATCACGTCCGAATGGTCGCCGAAGATGCTCATCGCGTGGGTGCCGACCGTGCGCGACGCGACGTGCAGCACGCACGGCTGCTTCGTGCCCGCGATGCGGTACAACACGGGCACCATGAGCATGAGGCCCTGCGAGCTCGTGAACGACGTGCCGAGCGCGCCCGCTTCGAGCGCGCCGTGCACCGCGCCGATCGCGCCGGCCTCGCTCTGCATCTCGACGAGGTCGACGGGCCGCCCGAAGACGTTCTTGCGTCCGGCCGCCGCCCATTCGTCCGTCTTCTCGGCCATCGGCGATGACGGCGTGATCGGATAGATGGCCGCGACCTCCGTGAACGCGTACGCCGCGTACGCCGCCGCCTCGTTGCCGTCGATGGTCGTGATGGTCTGCGCCGCTTGCGCCGTTTGTGTCGTTTGTGTCGATTGTACCGATTGTCCCTCTTTTGCCATAGAGGGTAGTATATCATAAGTGGCCCGCGTCAACTTGCGGGGGATTTCTTCCGCCTTGTGACTAAGAGATACTCGACCGCGGCGCAGACGATGACGCAGACGCTGATCGCGTAGATCGTTTGGTAGCCGCTGCCCTTCGCGATGACGCCGAGGACGTAGGAGCCGATGGCCATGCCGAGATCCATCGAATTGAAGTACAGCGAGTTCGCGATGCCGACGCGGTGCGGTTCGACGGCGCCGATGATCTGCGTCTGGAGAATCGGCGTGACGGAGCCGTAGCCGACGCCGATGATCGCGCCCGCGACGAGGAAGACGCCGTTTGCGCCCGTCGTGCTGATGAGCACGGCCCCGACCGCGAACAGCGCGAGCGCGGGGAGCGCGATGACCTTCGGGCCGTAGCGGTCGGCCCAGCGCCCCGCGAACGGCCGCGAAACGAGCACGAAGCCCGCATAAATCAGGAAGAAATTGCTCGCCGTCGTCGCGAGGCCGATGCCCTTCGTGTACAGCGCGAAAAACGCGGGGATGCCCGACCACGCGATTGCGAGGATGAAGATCGTCAGCGCGAACGGCGCGGCCTTCACGTCGAACATGTTGCGCAGCGACAGCCGCCGCAGCTCCTCGGGGACGTCCGCGTTTTCGCCGATCTCCGGCACGCGCAGCACGAGGCAGAGCACGATGCAGATGCCCGCGATGCCCATGCAGGTGTAGAAGCCGGTCGTATACGCGCCCGCGTCCGAAAACGCGATGCCGACGTACGGCCCGAGCACCATCCCGAGCACCATCGACATCGCGAAATAACTGAGCCCTTCGGCGCGCCGCGACACGGGGATCATCTCCGCGCAGATCGTGCCCTTCGCCGTCGTCAGCACGCCGTACATCAGCCCGTGGAACACGCGCAGCAGCAGGATCGAGTTCACGCCGCCGGACGCGAGCGGGTACAGCAATGTCGCGACGCAAAAGCCGACCGCGGCCGCCACGAGGATTTTCTTCTGCGACGTCATCGCGACCCATTGGCCCGCGAACGGGCGAATCGCGATCGCCGCCGCGAGGAAAAACGTCACGAGGAGCCCCACCTGGTCCGACGTGGCCCCGTGTACGCCCGCGAGATACAGCGGCAGCATCTGCACGAGCACATAGTACGTCAGGAAGATGAAGAAATTCAGTATGATGATTGTGATAAAGTCCCGCGTCCAGAGACGCTCTTTGATCGCCATGTTTCCATTATACTCCGTTTTTTTCGCAGAATCAAAGCGCCTCGGCTGACTCTGGGGAGGCCGAGGCGCACACGGCAGGGGGGATCCTGCGTCGGATATAGCTTACATAACCACTGTAACTGCTGTTGCCGCGCTGTCGCTTACTGCTGCTGCGCCTGCACCTGCGGCTGCGGGGCGAACGGATCCTCGTAGCCGAGACCGCCGCCGCTGCCGTCGTCGTCGCTGCCGCCGTAGTCCTCGTTCAGCCGGTAGGTCGGCATCGAACGCATGACGATGAACTGCATGACAACTATGATCGCGAACACAATGGCCCACATGTCTGCGAGCAGCATCGGTCCGTCGAACGCCTGTGTGACGACGAGGATGACGACCGTCGCGATGGCGAGGCCGATGCCCGTCATGCCGTACGCGGTGCGCGTCGACTGCGTGCGATTGTTCTGCGCCTCGTACTCGATGTCCTCGTTGTCCTCGTCACGGCGCTTCAGGCCGGCCCACAGGAGCAGGAGACCGAAGACGACCGCGATGATCGCGAGGATCACGTCGAGCAGATGCCATCCGGCCGGCGCCGCGAGCGGCACTTCCGGTTCCTCGATCACTTCTTCCACCGGCTCTTCCGGCTCCGCCTCGAGCGGCGGATCCTCTTCCTTGATTGTCGCGGGCGCGGCCGCCTGCTCGACGACCACCGTCGCCGGCGGCGCCGACACATAGGTGTTGCCGCCCGACGTCGCGGGCGTCGTGACCGACACGGCCGGCGGCGACACGTTCACCGTGGGCGTCGGGTTTTCCGCCTCGTTCACGGTCACGGTCGGCGTCTTCTGCGCCGGCACGTTCACCGTCACCGGCGTCGGCTCCACCGTGATGTTGTCCGCCGGCACGTTCACCGTCGTGACCGAATCCTTCACCCACAGCGCCGTCACCGTCTCGTTGCTTGTCACGTTCGTGTAGACGCCGGACCAGCCGTTGAACTGGTAGCCCTCGCGCGCCGGGGCCGCCGGCGGAGAGGCGTTGCCGCCCTGCAGCACGCTCACCGTGCTGATCGTCCCGCCGTAGCCGTTCACAAACGTCACCGTATAGTAGATGTCATGCGTCACGCCGTGCGACCCGTCGATGACCTCGCCCGGGGTGTCCGTCGAGACGTCGATGAAGGTACCGTCCGTCGGCGGCGGCGCGTCCGTCGTCTCGCCCGCGTAGGCCACGAGGCCGAGCAGGTTGGCGATGCCGAGAAGCACCCCCGTCCCGCTCGTGCTGTGCGGCGCCACCTTCGGGAAGACCACGCGGTACTGCTCGCCGATTTCGACGACGAAGTAGTAGAAGCCTTGCGAATCCGTCGTGCACACGACGTACTTGCCGTCCTTCATGACCGGCACCCACGAGTTGTTCGTCCAGCGATAGAGGTACACCGTCTGGCCCGGGTACGGCAGCTCGCCGCCGTCCTTCACGCCGTTTCCGTTCTTGTCTTCGTAGAAGACGCCCTGCACGATGGCCTGCATCCGCACGGCCGGCACCGTCGACGTCGGGTCGA
>JAISTF010000056.1 GCA_031272745.1 Eubacteriales Family XIII. Incertae Sedis bacterium | reverse complement strand
CACGCGCTGTGCATCTTCGGCGATCACTCCGACGTCATGAGCGCGCGCCAGACGGGCTTTGCGCTGCTGGCGAGCAGCTCGGTGCAGGAGGTTATGGACCTCGGCGCTGTCGCGCATCTGGCCGCGATCAAGGGGCGCGTGCCGTTCCTGCACTTCTTTGACGGCTTCCGCACGTCGCACGAGGTGCAAAAGATCGAAGCGTGGGACTACGACGTGCTGGCGGGCATGGTCGACCGGGACGCCGTGCAGAGCTTCCGCGACCAGGCGCTCAACCCCGAGCACCCCGTCATCCGCGGCACCGCGCAAAATCCGGACATCTTCTTCCAGGCGCGCGAGGCGGCGCAGCCGTATTATGACAACCTGCCGGCCATCGTCGAGGACTACCTCGCGCAGGTCAGCGAGAAGACGGGCCGCCCCTACCATCTGTTCGACTACATCGGCTGCCCCGAGGCCGAACGCGTCATCGTCGCGATGGGCTCGGTCTGCGAGACCATCGACGAGACCCTGCTGAACATCCTGCGCGAGGAGAAGATCGGCCTCGTGAAAGTGCGCCTCTACCGTCCGTTCGTGAAGGACGCCTTCCTCGCCTGCCTGCCGAAGACCGTGAAAAAAATCGCGGTGCTCGACCGCACGAAGGAGCCCGGCGCCCCCGGCGACCCGCTCTATCTCGACGTGCTGTCTGCCTTCTACGGGCAGAAGGACGCGCCCCTCGTCATCGGCGGCCGCTACGGCCTCGGCAGCAAGGACACGACGCCCGGCCAGATCGTGGCCGTCTACGAAAACCTCGCGCAGCCGCAGCCGAAGGACCATTTCACGATCGGCATCGAGGACGACGTGACGGGCAGTTCGTTGCCGTACGACGCGAAGCTCTCGGCCGAGCCCGAGGGCACAATCATGTGCAAGTTTTGGGGCCTCGGTTCCGACGGCACGGTCGGCGCCAACAAGACCGCGATCAAAATCATCGGCGACCACACCGACATGTATGCGCAGGGTTATTTTGAATATGACTCGAAGAAGTCCGGCGGCGTCACGATCTCGCATCTGCGCTTCGGCAAACATCCCATCAAGTCTACGTATTATGTCAACCAGGCCGATTACGTCGCCTGCCACAACCAGGCCTACCTCGAGCAGTACGACATGCTCGACGAGCTGAAGGACGGCGGCATCTTCGTGCTGAACACGATCTGGGAGCCGGCCGAGCTCGAGGAGAAACTGCCCGCGCCCGTGAAGCGCGCGCTCGCCGCGAAGCATGCGAAATTCTATGTGATGGACGCCTACAAGATCGCGCGCGAGATCGGCCTCGGCAACCGCATCAACATGGTCATGCAGAGCGCCTTCTTCGCGCTGACCGAGGTCATCCCCGTCGCCGACGCCGTGAAATATCTAAAGGAAGGCATCGACAAGGCTTACGGCAAGAAGGGTCAGAAAATCCTCGACATGAACTACGCGTCCGTCGATCAGGGAATAACGGGCTTCACGGAAGTCGCTGTGCCGGCTGCGTGGAAGGACGCGCCGGATGCCGCGCCTTCCGCCAAGGACGTGCCGGCGTTCATCTCCGAGGTGCTCGTGCCGATGAACCGGCAGGAAGGCGACACGCTGCCCGTCAGCAAATTCGTCGGGCGCGAGGACGGGACCTTCCCGTCCGGCACGTCGCAGTACGAGAAGCGCGGCGTCGCGATCCAGATTCCCTCGTGGAAAAAGGAAAACTGCATCCAGTGCAACCAGTGCGCGTTTGTCTGTCCGCACGCGAGCATCCGTCCGATCCTCGCGAGCGAAGACGAGCAGAAGGCCGCGCCCGCGTCGTTTGAGACGGTGCCGGCGAGCGGCAAGGGCTTCGAGGGCTATGGCTACCGGATGCAGGTCAGCCCGCTCGACTGCATGGGCTGCGGCAACTGCGCGGACGTGTGCCCCGCGAAAGAGAAGGCGCTCGTGATGAGCGTCGCGGGCTGGGACCCCGCCGACGAGGCCAACTGGGACTACGCGATGACGCTGCCGGTGCGCGACGCGTTGATGAGCAAGGAGACCGTGAAGGGCAGCCAGTTCGCGAAGCCGTACATCGAGTTTTCGGGCGCGTGCGCGGGCTGCGGCGAGACGCCGTACATCAAGGTCATCACGCAGCTGTTCGGCGACCGCATGCTCATCGCGAACGCGACGGGCTGCTCGTCGATCTGGGGCGCGTCGGCGCCGTCGATGCCGTACTGCGTCGACGAAAACGGGCGCGGGCCCGCGTGGGCCAACTCGCTGTTTGAGGACAACGCGGAGTACGGGCTCGGCATGGCCGTCGCGGTGCGGCAGATCCGCGAGGGACTCGCGGACAAGACGCGGCAGCTGCTCGATATGGAGCATGTGAACGACAAGGTGAAGGACGCGGCGCGGGCGTGGCTCGCGGCGATGGACGACGGCGGCGCGGAAGGGCGCACGGCGGCGGACGCCTACGCGGAGGCGCTGGCCTGGGGTGCGGCGACGATCGACGAGACGATTTCGTTTTTCGAGGGCCCCGGGAAGGACTTCCCCGATGGCGCAAAAATGCTCGCGGAGATGAAGGCCGCGAAGGCGGCGGGCGCGCAGTGGTGCCCGTGCCCCGCGTGCACGCTCTGCCTCGACATCCTGAAAGACAAAGATTATTTGATGAAGAAGAGCGTGTGGGCGCTCGGCGGCGACGGGTGGGCCTACGACATCGGCTACGGCGGCCTCGACCATGTGCTCGCGTCGGGCGAAAACGTCAACGTGCTCGTCTTTGACACGGAGGTGTACTCCAATACGGGCGGGCAGGCGAGCAAGGCGACGCCGGAGGCGGCAATCGCCAAATTTGCGGCCTCGGGCAAGCGCATCAAGAAAAAAGATCTCGG
>JAISTF010000021.1 GCA_031272745.1 Eubacteriales Family XIII. Incertae Sedis bacterium | reverse complement strand
CTGAAGGACGCGGGCAGCACGCAGGAGCAGGTCGACGTGCAGGTGGCGGCGCTCGCGGCGGCGGTCGCGATCTTCAACGACGCGGTCAAATACGGGACGATGACGGACGGCGGCACGGGCGCGACCGAATATGTCAACCGGCTCTACCTGAAGAACGCCGAGCCCGACGCCGCGGGCAAGACCCATTTCGTCGGCGAGGACTCGGATAAGAAATACAAGGTCCTGACCATTGAGGACAAAGGCAAGACCGTCCAGCTCAACGGCTACTACACGACGACCGAAAGCGACGGCCAGATGTACGAGACGGCAAACTCCGCAGGGCCGCTCGGCGAGGTGCTGCTGACGTGGAAGAGCAGCGACACGTCCGTCGCGACCGTCGCGCCGGACGGCAAGATCACGCCGGTCGCGGACGGCAAGGCGACCATCACGGCGACCGTGTCCGAGGAGATCAAATACCAAGGGACGGCGCCGTCCAAGAGCGTCGAGCTCGAGGTCACGGGCCAGTCGGGCGAGTACGTCAAGAAGGTGACCATCATCGACGCGGCCGGCAACGCGCTGAGCAGCGCGGACGACGTGACTACGATAATCGATGGAAAATTCAAATTCTATCAGTTCGAGGCGCTCGTCGTCTGGCACGACCCCGTGACGGGCGCCGACCGCACCGAGGACACGCGCTCGGGCGCGGGCGTCGTATCCTCGACCATCAAATGGTCGCTCGGCGGCTCGGCCGTCTGCGGCACGATCAACGAGGACACGGGCAGGTTCAAGTCCTCGGAGTATTCGGGCAACTGCATAGTGCAGTGCGAGGTCACGGGCGGCAAGGGCGGCAAGTCAGTCAAGGACACGGCCATCGTCCAGGTCGACACGGGCGAGTACGCCTACAAGCCGGCCTCGTCCCTGAAGCTCACGGTCGTCTACCAGGAATTCCCAGACGACGTCGCTCAGGAGCACACCTACGCGCTCTCCGCGCTCACGTCGAAGCTCGCCTCGCACACCTACAGCTACACGATCCTCGGCGGCTCGCGCTACGGGACCATCCGCGCGCAGGGCTATCTCTTCAAGGACGTCGTCGCGCTCGAGGGCGTTGACATAGATGACGTCTACCAGTTCCGCTTTACGACCGCCGACGGCTACGACAACCCGATCACCTCCAAGCTGCTCTACGGCTCGGGCGCCCGCTACTACTTCCCCAACTGGGACATCGGCAGTCGCTCCGGCGCCTCCGTCGTGCCCCCAATGCTCGCGACCTCGTCCAACCTGATGTGGGGCGAGTCCGAGATCGACCCGTCCCTGCCGCTCGACGACGCGACGCGCTTCCGCCTCGTCTTCGGCCCGCTGTGGGGCGGCGGCGCCAACTCATCGTACCAGATCTACTACATCCAGGCCGTCACGATCGTCCTCAAGGGCGCCCCGCCCGCCGACAGCGGCACGGGCACGGGCGCGGGCTCCGGCAAGGACACGGGCGGCGGTTCGGACGATCAGGACACGGGATCCGGCTCCGGCTCCGGCAAGACGCCGGGTGGCGGTCCGGGCAACGGCTCCGGCGGGGACGGCCCGGGCTCTTCGGGCGGCGGCGCGAATGACGACGCGGGCGGGGCCGCGGGCGCCTCCGATGTCGAGCCGGGCGGCGAGCCTGACAGGGACGGGAAGGACGCGGGATCCACCGGCGGGAGCGACGCCGTCGCGTCTTCGTCCGACGCGGACGAGGACGGCAGCGCGGGCGGCGGCTACAGGATCTTCGAGATGATCTCGAACAGCAAGTCGAGCGTCGCGCCGATCAACAAGGATCTGCCCGGACTCGGCACGGCCATACCCATCGCGGCCGGGGCCGTCGCCTTCGGAGGCGTTTCATTCTTTGTCGGTTTCAGAAGGAGGCTTCTATAGCATGGTCACGACCGAACTCTACGAATACATCTCGTCGCTGCTGCACACGGTGGCGCAGGCGCTCATGATCCCCGTGATGGTCGCGCTCGGCGCGCTCATCATCTTTGCGCTGTACTGCGTGGGCTCGCTCATCTCCGAGTCGCTCACGGAGCGCAGGCACTACAGGGTCAACAGCCCGCGCGTGATCAACGCGATACACGACGCGGACGCGTCGGGGCTCGAGGCCGTCGTCCTCGGCGGCAATCTGCTGAAGCCGCAGCGCGAGGCGCTCATCACCGTGATACGCAACATGAGCCTCGAGGAGGACGAGCTCTTTGCGCTCGCGCGCACGCAGATCGAGAACGTCAACGACAGGTACAAGCGTGCGCTTGCGCGGACGGAGCAGGTCACGAAGATCGCGCCGATGCTCGGCCTCATGTGCACGCTGATCCCGCTCGGCCCCGGCATCGTCGCGATGGGTCAGGGCCAGGTCGCGGAGCTGTCGATGTCGCTGCTCGTCGCGTTCGACGGGACGGTCGCCGGCCTCGTCGCGGCGGTCGTCGCGATGGTCGTGACCGGCGTCCGCAAACGCTGGTACGCAGGCTACATCGTCGTCCTCGAGTCCCTCATGACCGCGATCCTGAACAAGGCCGCAGGAAAGGGGGCGTAAAGCCATGCCCAGAGACTTCCGGACATCCCGTTTCATCAGCAGCGACATCGACGCCGAGCCGGACGCCGACCCGCGCGTCGGCCTCGTCAATCTCGCGGACGTCATGCTCGTCTTCGCGTGCGGGCTCATGCTCGCGCTCGTCGCCTACTGGAATCTCGACGTGTCCGCGATGCATGAGGTCGTGCGCGCCGCCGAGGTGACCGAGGTCCAGGACGTCGAGCAGATCGAGGACGGCGCCTCGGGCGGCGGCTTCGTAGAGCTCGGCAAGGTCTACCAGGACCCCATGACCGGCAAATACTATATGCTCCAGGAGGATATGGAGGGCAGAAATGAAAACTAAGCGAATCTTTGCGCTGGCGCTGGCGTCTGCGCTTGCCCTTGCCTGCGCCTTTCCGCTCACCGCAGCCGCGGCCAAGGCCAAGGAAAAGACGGGCGTCTCCCCGCAGGCCTACACAAATTGGTACGAGACAGACGGGCCGAATGGTCCCTATACGCTCACCACGGGGGAGGATCTGAAGACGCTTTCGGACATCGTCAGCGGCAAGTACGCGGGCAACGGGAACGTCGCGGATGATTTTGCTGGCGAGACCATCCTCCTCGGCAACAGCCTCAACCTCTCCGGCGTAGGCGCCATCACGCCCATCGGCACGCAGGCGCACCCGTTTGCGGGGACGTTTGACGGCAACGGCAAGACGCTGAGCGGCCTTGCGCTCGCCGTCCCCGCATCAAAGCAGTACATCGGGCTGTTCGGCTACGCGTCCGCCGCGAGCGTCATCAGGAACCTGGACATCACCATGACGCTCAACGTCAGCGCAACCACGCAGATCCGGTACGTCGGCGCCGTCGCCGCCTTCACGCAAGGGAAAATCGACAACTGCGACGTCACCGCCGACATCACGCTCACGTCCACGATGAAGGCCGACAAGAACAAGCCGGGCATGCTGCGCGCGATCGGGGGCATCGCGGGGCAGGCCTGCGGCGATCTATCAAACTGCGTCTTTGACGGCGAGATCAACCTCAGCTGCGCGTCCGACGTGACGGATCGGATGGGCAACGTCGCGGGCGAGGTCGGCGGCATCGTCGGCATCTTCGGCGACCCGTCGTCGAGCGTAGCCGCCGCGCCCCCGACGCTGTCCGGATGCACGAACAGCGCCGACCTGAACTTCGACATCAGCGGCGCGGGCGGCAAGGACAGGTTCGGCGCCGACCTCTACGCGCATAGCCAGTCGGTCGGCGGCATCGCGGGCTATTCCATGGGCAACATCCGCGGGTGCGTGAACACGGGCACCGTCTACACGGGCGTCAAGTCCGGCTCGAACATGGTCACGACAAGCGTGACGATCAAAAAGCCCGTAGCCGGATTCGGCGCGTCGGCGACCGGCGGCATCGTCGGCTCGCTGCGCGGCACTTCGTTCGACGACCTCTCCGACTCGGACACGGCGACCGTAGGCAACCCGCCTTACAACTACTTCAAGTCCAAGGGCGGAAAGACGGCCGGCGCGGCCGCGCAGCCAGAGACCGTAGAGGTCACGGACTGTGTCAACAAGGGCGTCGTGATCGGGCTCTCGGGAGTCGGCGGCATCGTCGGCTCGTCGACGGGCTGGTCGCTGATCGAAGGCTGCACGAACAGCGGCGACATCATGGGCTGTCGTTGGACCAAGCCTTTCTCGGGCGGCATCGGCGGGACATCGTACTCCGACATCCTCTACTGCTGCAACCGCGGCAACATCTACTCGATCGCGGGCGCGGGCTACTACTGCGCGGGCATCTCGGGATCGCTCGGCTCCGACAACACGACTGCTACGGAAACCAACGACAGGGTGAGCGAGCCGCTGCTGACGGGCTGCTATACGACGGGGAACATCTACATGGAGGATGCGGGCTACCGCACGGGCATCCTCGTCGGTGAGAACACGGGCTTTCTTCAGTACAACGCCTTTATCCCCAAGCTGACGCTGGACAACAAGATCGTCGATACGAACTCAGGAACGGTGAGCGATACCGTCGAGACATCACAGTTTTCCGTCGCGGACATGATGAGCTCCAAATCCATCGCGCGCCTGAACACCTATGCGGCGGGCAAGGGCGCCTGGGAGATGCTCTACGTCAAGGACGCGGCGGGCACGAACGACGGCTATCCCGTGCTCGTCCGCGCAGGCGGCGACCCCGACAAGATGTCGCTCTCGCCCGCGGCGGTGCTGAGCGGTACGCCCGTGCTCGCGGACGACGCCAAATACTCCCGGGCGCTCGATCCCGTCCCCAAGGTGACGATGGCCGGCCTCTACCAGAACGCCGACTTCTTCGTGGAGCCCCAGAGCGGCACCGCGGGGGCGAACGCGAGCACGACCGCCACATACACCGGGACCGTCAAGGGCATGGGGGCGTACAAGGGCAGCGTCGGGACCGTGACCTACAGAATCCTGCAGGCGCCGATCGCGGAGTGCACCATCCAGGCCGAGCCCGTCGTCTACAATTGGCGCGTGCAGAGGCCTACGGCGGACAAGGTCAACCTCTACGACGCATCCGGCAACCTCGTCGCGTCCGGGCAGTACACGGTGTCGGACGAATACGACCCGTCCAAGGG
>JAISTF010000012.1 GCA_031272745.1 Eubacteriales Family XIII. Incertae Sedis bacterium | reverse complement strand
ATTTGAAACGGACAAATGGAATTTTTTAGGCGAAATATGGCAGATTTCCGTGTTTTTTGAGCAGAAAACGGCCCTGAAACCGCGTTTTCGCCCGAAGACTTGCAGATTTCCGCATTTTTTGAGCAGCGGGGTGCTCTTTGGGTTCTATATTACTTGAAAACACCACTATCAAAACGTACACCTATTGATAGCGCTGCTTACTTCTTACTGTAGATAAGTAGACAAACTTTCGATTTGTTGCTTGACATATTGAATGTTTCGGCATATACTGTTAATGAATTTGTGTTTGCGAACATAATGCAAACGCGCATTTCCGCAAGAAAATAATCGTTGCGATGGATACATCATTATGTATATAATAGGAGCGAGCAAATGCCGATTCGTACAGTAGCAGAGAAATGAAAGAATACATCGCACTGTTTGAATATGAAGAAGGGAAAAGCGAGGTGGGCGTTGTTTTTCCTGATTTGCCGGGCTGCCATTCCGCAGGCAAGGATTTTGACGATGCTTACCGAAAGGCGCACGAGGCGCTGTCTTTGTATGCAGAAGACAGCGTGGCACTGCCGGAGCCCAGATCTATCGAACGTATCCGGTCCGAATGGGCGGACTGGGCGGAATGGAGCAAATCGTATCGATTTTACGTTGTGAAAGTGGCCTTGCTGCCACTAAAGCCTGTTACACGAAAATTCAACATCAGCTTGGACGAAAGGCTTGTGCGAAAAATCGACCGCGTCGCCAAGAACCGCTCGGCATTTATCGCGGCAGCCATAGAGCAAGCCTTGCAACAATAGACATCGATTGTTTCGATTTCGCATACTGCGGGCCTCAGCCCGCCGGCGTCTCCTTGTGTCCCGCGCGTGTCCCGCGCGTGCGGCTATTCGATGTCGTCGAGCGTGAAGGGGCGGTCGGTCTCGCCTTTGGGTTCCTTGCCCGCAGGGTGGATCGTGTCGCCCTGGCGGCCGGTGGCACCGACGGCCTGGCCCTGGAAGGGGGGTTCGTATTTCTCGCGGACGGCGGCCTCCTGCGCGGCGGTCGGTGGCATCTGGGCAGCCTGGGCCGCGGGCTGCGCGGCGAACCCGCCCTGTGCCTGTGCGCGCTGCCGCTGCTCGGCCTCAAGGCGCTCGCGCTCGGCCTTTTTGAATTTCGCGAGCGCGCGCTTCTCGCGCTTCTGCCGCTCTTTCTTCACGATGTAGACGACGACGCAGACCGCGACGATCACGACGACGATCAAAATGATGTAGGGCAGCATCTTCATGACGTACACGAGCACGATGTTTTCGTTTTCCGTGATGCGGAAAGAGATGGCGGATGACACGCCGTCGACGGAGACCGTGAGGTCGGTCTCGCCGGCCGCGGTCGCAAGGAATTGGCGCTTGCTCGCGTCCCATTCGGCGACCTCGGGATTGCTGATCGTCCACGCGGGCTTCGTCGAGGGACGCGCATTCGCAGGCTGGATTTTGTAGGAGAAGTCGAGGATGGCGCCGACCTTGATGTCAAAGGCGGTCTCCCCCTCCGCGAGGCCGGAGAGCTGCTCGCAAGCAATTGAGATGCCCTGCGGCGGCGGGTCGCTGACCTTGATCAACACTTCAAGCGAGCGCACGTCGCCCGCGATGGCGCAGACCCATGCCTCGCCGGGCGCGACGGCCGTGACCGTGCCGTCGTCGGACACCGTCGCGACGTTGGGGTCGCTCGATTCGTAGTAGACGATGGTGTCGGGCGGCAAGTTTTTGCTTTCGTAAGTGAGGATCGTCTGCTCGCCGACGTTGATCGCGGGCGGAAAGCTCGTGATCGTCAGCGAGGGTTTCTTGGACTCGATTTCTTCCTCGGTCTCGGGAGTCTCCAAAACGATGACGGGGTTTCCGTCCGCATCGTAGACCGGGTTTCCGTTTTCGTCGAGCTGTACGACGTAGACGCCTCCGCCGAGCTCATCCGTTTCCGTCGCATGCGCGGCGGCGTCCCCGAACCCGCCGACGCCGATCGACAGCACATACGTGCCGACGAGCGCCGCGATGACGACGACGATGACGATCGTCGCCCAAAGCCTTGCCTTCTTTCGATCCCGCATCCCTAAAACCTCACATTCGCTCTTCCATCCGCGCCCCCGCTGTTGTTCCCTTACTCCGTATTATATATCACTCCGATGTCTTTGCGGTAGTAGGCATTTTGGAAGTGAATCCGCGCCACGCCCTCGTACGCGCGCGCGCGCGCCGCCTCGTGCGTCGGCCCCGCGCCGACGACGCCGAGCACGCGACCGCCGTTCGTCACGACGCGACCCTCTCCGTCCGGCTTCGTGCCCGCGTGGAAGACGAGGATGTCCTCCGGCACGTCCGCGAGCCCTTCGATGACGTCGCCCTTTGAATAATCCCCGGGATACCCTCCCGCCGCCATCACGACGCAGACGGTTTTTTTGCCCGTGTCCCATTCGATGTCCTGCTGCGCAAGCCGGTCCTCCGTGGCGGCGAGCATGATTTCCGCGAGGTCGGATTTCAGGCGCGGCAATACGGCCTGCGTCTCGGGGTCGCCGAAGCGGTTGTTGAACTCGACGACCTTCGGCCCGTCCTTCGTGAGCATGATGCCGACGAAGAGCACGCCGCGAAAATCAAGCCCGTCTTTTTGGAAGCCCTCGTGCGTCGGGCGCAGGATCTCCTCATAGACACGCCGCTCGGTTTCTTCATCAAATAACAACGACGGCGAGTAGTTGCCCATGCCGCCGGTGTTCGGCCCTTTGTCCTCGTCGCCGATGCGCTTGTAGTCCTGCGCGGACTCCATCGGCACGATCGCGCTGCCGTCCACGAAGCAGAGCACGGACGCTTCGACGCCGCGCAGAAACTCCTCGACGACGACCTTGTCGCCGGCCGCGCCGAAGGCGCGCGCGCCCATCAGTTCGTCGGCGGCGGCTTCGGCATCCTCGCGCGTCTCCGCGATGAGCAAGCCTTTGCCCGCCGCGAGGCCGTCGGCCTTCAGCACCATCGGGTAGCCGAAGACGCCGAGATCCGCCTTCAGCGCCGCGAGGTCCGTGTACTCCTTGTACGCGGCGGTCGGGATGCCGTGCCGCGCGAGAAAGGATTTCGTGAAAGACTTGCTCGCTTCGAGCTGCGCGCATTTCTTGTTGGGGCCGAAGACCTTGATGCCGAGCGCGTCAAGCGCGTCGGTCAGCCCGAGCGCGAGCGGGACTTCGGGGCCGATGACCGCGAGGTCCGGCTGCTCGGCGCGCGCGAGTGCGACGAGGCCGGGGATGTCGTCGGCGGGGACATCCGCGTTCGTGGATTCTGCGACTCCGCCTTCGGCTCCGCGCAGAATGACAATGCTATCGTTGCTCGGTGAGGTGTCGCTTGCCTGCGCGCGACCGGTTCCGGCGTTGCCGGGGGCGCAGACGATTTCATCCACGAGCGGGCTCTGTGCCAGCTTCCACGCGATGGCGTGCTCCCGCCCGCCGTTACCTACGAGTAGTACCTTCACACAATCCTCCACCTGTCATTCTCGGGCTTGTCCCGAGAATCCAGCAATCCTTCTTTCATGTCAATGCCGGAAATGCCGCATACCGGTGAAGACCATCGCGATGCCGAGCTCGTCGCAGCGGTCGATCGACTCCTGATCCTTCACGGAACCGCCGGGCTGGACGATGGCCGTCACGCCCGCGGCGGCGGCGGCCTCCACGCAGTCCGGAAACGGGAAGAACGCGTCCGACGCGAGCACCGCGCCGCGCAGCAGCGCCGCCCGCTGCCGCCGCGCATCCTCGGGCAGGTCCGGCCCCTCGATCGCGATGTGCGCCGCGCCGATGCGGTTGGTCTGCCCCGGGCCGACGCCGAGCGTCATTCCGTCGCGCACGAGCACGATCGCGTTGGACTTCACATGCTTGACGACGCGCATCCCGAACGCCATGTCCGCCCATTCCTCGGGCGTCGGCTGCGCCTTCGTCACGACGCGCACGTCCGCCTCTTCATAGAGCGCCGCGTCCACGTCCTGGATGAGCAGACCGCCGTCCACCTTCTTCACGTCCATGCCGCCCGGCGGCGCCTGGCGGTCCATCTGCGGCAACCGCAGCAGCCGGATGCTCGGCTTCTGCGAGAGCAGCGCGAACGCCTCGTCCGTGAACCCCGGCGCGATGACGATCTCGACAAAGATGCGGCTGATCTCCTCCGCCGTCGCAAGGTCAATCGGCATGTTCGCCGCGATGATGCCGCCGAAAATCGACACGGGGTCCGCGTCGTACGCCTTCAGATACGCCTCGCAGATCGTGCGCGCGCTGCCGACGCCGCACGGGTTCGCGTGCTTGACCGCCACGACCGTGGGCTCGGAAAACTCCCGCAGGCACGACAGAGCCCCGTTGGTGTCGTTTATGTTATTGAAGGAAAGCTCCTTGCCGTGCAACTGCTCCGCGTTCACGAGAGCGCCTTTCCACGCGCGCACCTCGCGGTAGTAGGCCGCGCCCTGGTGCGGGTTTTCGCCGTAACGCAGCGGCTGGACGAGCTCGTAGGTAAAGGTCGGGTTGACCGGCAGCTGGATGTCCTTCACGCTGCGCAGGTAGTCGGCGATGAGCGCGTCGTAGGCGGCCGTGTGCTCGAAGACCTTCAGCGCGAGGCGGTACTTCATCTCGTAGGGGACGCCGGCCGCGCCGTCCTCGGAGCCGCGCAGCGCCGTGACGACCTCCGCGTAGTCGGACGGGTCGCAGATCACGAGCACGCCCGCGTGGTTTTTGGCCGCGGAGCGCAGCATGGTCGGGCCGCCGATGTCGATGTTTTCGATGGCGACCGGCAGCGTCACGTCCTCGCGCAGGATGGTCTCGCGGAACGGGTAGAGGTTGATGGCGACGACGTCGATGGGCTCGATGCCGAGTTGCTCGATCTGCGCCATGTGCTCGGGGTTGTCGCGCATTGCGAGGATGCCGCCGTGTACGACGGGGTGCAGCGTCTTCACGCGCCCGTCGAGACATTCGGGGAAGCCCGTGACGTCCGACACCTGCACGACGGGCACGCCCGCGCCGTCGAGCGTGGCGTAGGTCCCGCCCGTCGAGAGGATTTCGTAGCCGAGCTCCGCGAGAGCCACGGCAAATTCCACGACGCCCGCCTTGTCGGAAACGCTGATGAGTGCGCGCATAAGTCCTCCTTCACATCGGGCGGCAGGATGCCGCCCCTACATCATTTTGCGATCGACGCGACCGTGATCGCGCCGCTCGACTCCAGCAGCGCGACCGCGCCGTCCGGATCCGCGACGCGGAAGACGACGTACGCCTGCCCTTCCTCCTGCGCGACGAACGCGTACATGTATTCCACCTGCACGTCCGCCTCCGCAAACAGCTTCAGCACCTTCGCGAGGCTGCCCGGCTCGTCGCTCATCTTCACGGCGACGACGGGCGTCAGCGAGGCGACCCAGCCGGCCATCTTCAAAAGCGCGAGCGCCTTCTTCGGCGCGTCCGACAGAAACCGCAGGATGCCGAATTCCGACGTGTCCGCGACCGTGAACGCCTTCAGGTCGATGCCCGCCTCCGCGAGCGCGCCCGTGATCTCCGACAGCGCGCCCGGCTTGTTCTCCACGAATACCGATACTTGATCCATGATCATGGCTTGCACCTCCTAAATCTTTCTCTTGTCGATGACGCGGACGGCCTTGCCCTCGCTGCGCGTGATCGTGCGCGGCGCGACGAGCGACACCTTCGGCGAAATGCCGAGCATCGACTTCATGCCCGCGAGCAGCTCCGCTTCGCGCTTCTCGATCAGCTTCACCTCGTCCGAGAACATCTCGTCCGTCATCTCGACCTGCACCTCGAACGTGTCCGTGTGGTTCACGCGGTCGACGACGATGAGGTAGTTGGCCGGATAGCCCTGGCCGACGAGCACCGCCTCGATCTGCGACGGGAACACGTTGACCCCGCGGATGATCAGCATATCGTCCGTGCGGCCCATGAGCCGCCGCATCTTCGTGAGCGTCCGCCCGCACGAGCACGGGTCCTGCGTGAGCATCGTGATGTCGCGCGTCCGGTACCGCAGCAGCGGGAACGCCTCTTTCGTGATGCACGAGAAGACGAGCTCGCCCTTCGTGTTCAGCGGCTGCTGCGCGCCCGTCGACGGGTCGATGATCTCGGGGAAGAAATGGTCCTCGCAGACGTGCATACCGGTCTGCTCCTCGCATTCAAACGACACGCCGGGGCCGCAGATTTCCGTGAGCCCGTAGATGTCGTACGCCTTCAGCCCGAGCGCCTTTTCGATGTCGCGCCGCATCTCCTCGCTCCACGCCTCGGCGCCGAAGATGCCGGCCTTGAGCTTGAGCTTGTCCGTGAGCCCTTCCTTGTGCGCCGACTCCCCGAGGAACGCCGCGTACGACGGCGTGCAGCAGAGGATCGTCGCTTCGAGGTCGGTCATGAACGTGAGCTGCCGCTCCGTGTTGCCCGACGACATCGGCAGCGTGAGGCAGCCGACCTTGTGCGAGCCGCCGTTCAGCCCCGGCCCGCCCGTGAACAGCCCGTAGCCGTAACAGACATGGCAGACGTCCTCGTTTGTCCCGCCCGCCGCCGCGATTGCGCGCGCGCAGCCGTCCTCCCAGACGTCGATGTCATGCAGCGTGTAAAACGCGACGACGCGCTTGCCCGTCGTGCCGCTCGTCGACTGGATGCGCACGCAGTCCTTCAGCGGCAGCGCGAGGAACCCGTACGGGTACGCGTCCTTGAGGTCGTCCTTCGTCGTGAAGGGCAGTTTCTCGATGTCCTCGATCCCCTTGATGTCGCCCGGCTCGACGCCGAGGTCCTCCATCTTCTTGCGGTACGGCGCGACGTTCTTGTAGACGTGCTGCACCTGTTTCACCAACCGCTCCGACTGCAGGGCCGACATCTCGTCGCGCCCCATCGTCTCAATCTGTTCCTGATAATAACCCAACGTTCCCTCTCCCTTCTGTGATTACAACCCGCCGTCACTCCACTGCAAATCTATCTTGGAAGGCGTCCGCACGCCTTTCTCGATCATATAGGACACAAGGCGCTTGCACCCGATCGCTTCGCGATGCACCGTGAATAACCGTTTCTCGCCGGCCCAAATGCCGATGCCCCGCACATTCGCGGTGAGATGCGTGATCTCGGAGACCGTCCACCGCGCGGCGCGGCCGAGCATGGGCGTGAGCGTCAAGTCGTCGTCGCAGACGGCGAGCCGCCACATCGGCGCGCGCACGACGAAATGCAGCCGGTCCTCGCGCGCCGCCGCGCGCAGAAGCCGCCCCTGCAAAATCCGCATGACTGCGGCGAGGGCGATGACCACCAAAGCGCCTATGAAATACCGCCAAATATCCATAGCCAAGAGTATACCACA
>JAISTF010000215.1 GCA_031272745.1 Eubacteriales Family XIII. Incertae Sedis bacterium | reverse complement strand
GCCCGGCGCAAGGCCGTCCGCGTACACTTCGACCTCGGCGGACTCCCCGGGAAGCAGCGGCTCCGCAAGGCCGCCGATGCGCATGCCGTTTTTCGCGAGCGCGTCCGTGCCGCCGTCCGAGCCGTCGCCCGCCTTTTTGCCCGTGCCGCCCTTCGCGCCTTCCGCGCGGAGCACCGGATAGACCGCACCATCGCCCCACCAGCCCGTGCCCTCGAATTCCAAGATCGTCTCGCCCGTGTTTTCGATGACGACCGTGCCCGTGAGCGCGCCGTCCTTCACGGCGAGCCCTTCCGCACCCGCGGACAGCCGCGCGCGCGTCTTCAGCCCGTCCATGTCCGCCGAGTACCAGAAGAGCGGCGTCTCGTAGACGTCGATCACGCGGTCGAGATAGCCCGCCTCGCGCAGCCCGTCCTGCAGGGGCCAGATGCGGATGTCGCCGTTCAAGGCGAAATACGCATGGTACATCATCACATAGACATGCCGTTTTTCAATGATCGCGGGGAGGTCGAGCGACGGATCCACCATATCTCCGTAAAGAATATTGTCCTTTCCGCCGCTATCGCCGATGCGCGCCGTATCATAGCCGTTTTTGTAACGGAGCACGTCGTTTGTGTTGGCGTAGGAGTACAGGGTTTCGCCGGGGCGGATGTGCTCGCGC
The DNA here is from genome assembly GCA_031272745.1 of Eubacteriales Family XIII. Incertae Sedis bacterium. Classification (GTDB taxonomy): domain Bacteria; phylum Bacillota; class Clostridia; order Peptostreptococcales; family Anaerovoracaceae; genus WRFF01. Next base: position 6,444 of record JAISTF010000215.1, on the reverse strand, counting down.
ACGTATTCGATGAGCGGGTTGGCCTGTTCGCCTGGAATCAGCGTGCGCTCGTCGCCCGCCGCCCACGCGGCGAAGCCCGCGTTCGGAATGAAAAGGCAGACGGCGAGAAACGCGGGGATGGCGACGGATATCCATTTCGACGCGATTGCGGATGCCGCGGGCTTTGCGGCGGACGTGATATGGATACGGACATCATAAAGGAACACGAAGGCGTAGAGCAACGCGAGCGCGTACAGAAAGAGCCATAGGCGGTCGACGAGCGGGTATTTCTGAAGCTGCGCCGCGACGAAGAGCAACAGGGTCGCGAAGCCCGCGACGATCGACACGGCGCGGCGCCGCAGCAGCGAAAAGACAAACCCGAACAGCGCGAAGGCGGCGCAGACGACGCGCGTGACGCCGAGCGGCGCGAGCATGTTCTTCGCGATTTCGAGGTCGTCGTTGAGGATCGTGCCGTCCGTCGGAATGCGGATTCTCTGGTCATGCCAAAACCAGATGAGCCCGCCGAAGGCGGAGATGGGCCGTATCCACAGGAAATAATGCAGCGCGAAAACGGCGGCCACGCAGACGCCCGCCGCGAGCACGTTGAGGGCGCGCCGGCGATCTTTCACGCGCAGCGAAAGCGCGAGTTCCGCGAGGAAGGCCGCGCCGGCGAAAAACGTCGCGGGGTATGAAAACACGAGCGCCGCCGCGCAGACGGCCGCGAACGGCAGGACGCCGAGCTTCCTTTTGTGAAACCGGTCATAGGCGAAAAGGATGATCAGCACGCAGCAGACATCCCCCATATATGGCTTGAGCTCGCCCGAATAGCGCATATGCAGATCGAACGTGGAGATGACGAAGACCCCCGCGAGCGCGAGCGGCAGCGGCAGGGAAAACGTCTTCCGCAGCAGCAGGCCGGAGACGGCGAGCGCCCCGAGCAGCGCAGCGAACGAATACGCGCGAAGGACGGTTTCCGAAGCGCCGAAGAGCGCGGCAAGCGCTTTGACAGCGTAAAAATGCCCGGCAGGGGATGTCGGCGTGAAATCTTCGTCTCCGTAATGCTGGTCGAGGATCGCGCCCGCGAGCATCGCCTCGTCGTTCCACAGGGAAATGCCGAGCGCCAGCCAGCGGACGCGCACCGCGACGCTGAAAAGAATCAACGCCGCCAACGCCACGCACAGAATTCTGTTCGCAAGATCCGCGCGGCGCTCCGCGCCTATGATTTCATTGGAAGCCGTCCATCCCATGCAGAAGAGTATATCATGACGCGGAGCGCCGCCCGTTTCTCCCCGAAATCTTCAGGATCGCCGCTTTGACGCCCCTCTCCGCGAGCTTCAGCAGGAGCGACGCGCCGAGGATGACGGCCGCGAGCAGCAGCAGATAGGGGATGAAAACCGATGCGGGCGAACCGGCCGGGTTGAACCAGAGGTAGATGAAATCGCCGATGATGGGATGGTGCATGAGGATGATGGCGAACGAGAGGCCGCTGAACCATGCGAGGAAGCGCGTAGCCGCGCGGCCGCGGATGCGGCGGCCGACAAACGAAAACAGATAGACCGCCGCGAGGCCGAACAGGACGACGCGGGGGGCGGCGGTGTCGCCGGTCTGGGAGCCCGCGGGGGCGGTGGCGACGCAGACGGCGGCGATGGCGGCGCAGATCGCCGCGCCGGGGGCGTTCACGGGCAGGTGCCGCAGCAGGATGCCGAAGGTGAAGGACGCGAGCGGCATCAGCAGGAAAAACCGGACGTTGCCATCGGCGGTCAGCGCGTAGCCGGCGCAGACGATGACGGCCACGACGGCCGCGAGCAGGGACGGCGCGCGCATCCCGATCTTGCGCAGGGCCGGGAAGATCGCGTAGAGGAAGAGCAGCGGGCCGAGGAACCACTCGCCGATCTTGTAATAGGTTTGGATGCCGATCGACTGGAGCAGGCCGTCGACGCCGAACACGGAAAACAGGTAGCGCCACCCCTGGGCGTCCCCGAATCCGCCGGCCCGAACTCCCTGGAACACAGTCCAAAAGAGGTAGGCGATCCAAAAGATGATGTAGACGCTCCAGACGCGCTTCTTCCAGTACGTGCCGATAGGAAAGGGGCGATCCGGCGGCGAGGTGTAGGAAAGCGCCGCGCCGGAGACCGCGAAAAACAGCTGGGCGCTGAGCGCGGACAGGCCGACGCGCCCGCCCGCGAGGATGATGTCGGGCGCCGCGTAGGCATGGGCATAGACGTGTATCGCAACGACCGCCACCACGGCGGCCGAGCGCATCAAATCCAGATCCGCAAGTCGTTGTTGCGGAAGCGTCCGCGTGTCCTTCGTCGTCGTCATATATCCATTATACAGGACTTATGCAGCGGGGCTTCTGTCTTTTTGGTTACAGAGCAGCAGGACGGCGTAGAGGGGGAATCAGAGCAGCATGGGGTAGACGTAGCGGCCGTTCGTCACGGGGCCGAACATCATCGTGACCCACAGGGCAATCGGCAGCAGGAAGGCGACGGCGGCGGCCGTGCGGCGGCGGCTCAGGCAGAAAAGCAGGCCGAAGAACACGAGCCACAGCGGGGCACCCGTGTCGAAGAACAGGGACAGCACGGGGACGGATTGCCAGGCTGCGCCCGTGGCGACGCTTTCGTAGTACGGCAGCAGCGCGGGCAGCTTGGAGACGCGCTCGAAGCCGGCGCCGGGCTGGTTCCACGTCTCGATATAGACGACGCCGGAGAACGGGTCGGGAACGTCGAGCCCCGTGTACCAGCTCGCGAGATTGAGGGCGAGGAAGGCGGTGGCGTATTCCTTCGGGTACTTCAGGCCGAGGGAAAACCAGTGGCGCATCAGGCCGGTCGAATATTCATCGGAAGGCCAGTCACGGATATAGTTTTTCACGGGATCGGCGAGGCGCGGGTTGTAGGCCTCGGTGAGGCCGATGAGGATGTTGTTTGTCGTCATGTTGCGCTCATCGTCCGTCATCTCTTTGGCATAAAGATTGTAGGTGTAGGCAAGCTGCTGGGCGGGCACGGAGAGCATCTCCTTCGACGGGCTCGCGTGGATCTCTGCCGCCGGATAAACGACGCCGGTCAGCACAAACCAGGCGGCCGCAACGCCGGCGAAGGCGGCGGTGAGCCGTCTCATCGGCCCGCAGTACAGGCCGCGCAGGAAGACCGCCGCGAGCGCGAGCAAGGCGATGAGGGCGAAGGCCGCGTTGTTGCGCAGCAGGCACAGCAGCAGCGCGAGCGCGCCGAGCGCGATCATTTTTTTGCGGGACGCGAGGAAGGCTTCCGCGTTTTGTGCGAACTCGACGAGCAGCAGCGTGACGAGGGCGAAGACGCCTGCGAACGGGACGTCCTTCGTCTCGGAAATCGCAAAGAGCGCGTTCACGGGATTCAGGGCAAACCACAGCAGGCAGACGAGACGCAGTGCCGTCGGCACGCGCAGCCGCCCGAGGCGGTGCACGATGAAGGCGAAGACAAACGACATCAGCACGAGCTGGCACGCGGAGACGAGCGCCGAGCCCTCCGCGGAGCCGGCGGCGTCGGCCGTCGCCGCCTCCGTCATGACCGCGTCGTACAGCGTGTTGATCACAAACGAGTGGAGCAGCGGCTGCGTGTTCCAATACGGGCCTTCGTAGACGGACGGCGCGCGCACGGTCGGCATGTCGTAATTGTAGATGCCCGGCCAATAGGCGAGCCAACACGGCAGCCAGCACAGGAAGAGGATCGCCCACAGGAGCAGGAGCGCGGTGCGCCTTTCGGAAAAGAGCGCCGGCAGGAACGGCGTTTGCGGCACCGCCGCGAGCCGCTCCTCGGTGGCCGGTATCAGGCGGAACAGCGCATGGCAGGCGAGCGCCGCGCAGACAAAGACGGCGGCCGCGAGCGCGACGCTGCCCCACGCCTCCGCCGCGCTGCCCGCGATGTGGTCCAGCGTGTTGTCCTGCTCCAAGCTGCCGCCGACGACGCGCACCGCCGCAAGCAGCGCCGCAAAGACAACCGCGGCGCGGTCCTTGAAGGATTCTGCCAAGAATTTTCGAAGTTTTACACTCTCCATCGATGGTTCCATTGTTTCGCACGAACCTGAAACCAATCTAAAAAGACGCCTGCGCCCCCGCTGCGTCCCGCATGTGGTAAACTATGGTGTTATGGGTTGCATGATCAGTGTCGTCGTTCCGGTATACGACGGGGAGAAATATCTGGCGCGCTGCTTGGACAGCGTGTTTGCGCAGACGGCGCGGGACTACGAGGTGCTGCTGCTCGACGACGGCTCGCGCGACGGGTCGCTTGCGCTCATGCGGCAGATCGAGGCGGCGCGGCCCGGCGTCGTGCGCGTCTTTTCGCACCCCAACAAGGGCGTCGCGAACACGCGCAACGAAGGCATCGAACGCGCGGCCGGAAAATACGTGATGTTTCTCGACCAGGACGACACGCTCGACCCCGATTGCATGGAGACCTTCCTCGACGCCGCCGAACGCGCGGACGCGGACGTCGTAATCGGCGGCTACCGCCGACCCGACGCGGACGGGCGCGTGCGCGTCGTCGTGCGCCCCACGGACGAGGCGTACATCCGCTACAAGCATCTGCAGGCGTGGGCGAAGATCCACCGCACGGACTTCCTGCGCGAAAACGGCATCTGCTTTTTCGCGAACTCCATCGGCGAAGACATCCCGTTCACGCTGCGCGAAAACGCGCTCGCGCGCCGCTCCGTCGTCATCGACTACATCGGCTACAATTGGACGATCAACGAGCAGAGCGTCTCGTACACGATGCAGACGGGGCTCGAGCGCAACGCGGCGGGCATCCGGTTGTTGCTGGAGGAAATCCAGAAGACGCGCACGGACGACGCGCTCTACGAATACATCGTCGTGAAGACCGTCATCTACCTGTTGCTCGCGTGCGGCCGCGTCGACGCACCGGACGTCTTCGTGCGGCATTACCGCGAACTGTTTTTGTGGCTCGGCGAGGCCGTGCCCGGGTATCCGAAAAACCGGTACATCGTGCGCGGGCCGCGCGGCCAGGAGCGGCGCATCTCCATGCAGGTATGCCTGTTTCTGACGCTACACCGGCTCGGGCTCATCGGCCTCTTCGCGCGCGCGTACTGTCGGGGGAAGCACGATGGCTGAGAATAACGGGACGCTCGCGGAATCGCGGCCGCCGATGCGGGGCCTCGTCGCGGTCGCTTCGTGGCTGTGCTGCGTCGTCGTGTGCGGCCTCGCATTGGACAGCGTGTTGCGGACGAGCGCGATCCTGGACGGCGAGGTCACATCGTATCTGTGGGACCGCCCCTGGTGGCACGCGCTGCTGTTTGTCGTCGTGGTCGCAGGGATGTGGGCCGCGAAAAATCGGGGGCAGCGGCCGTCCGCGCCGGCAGTCACACCGTGGCAGATGTACGCGGCCGCCCTGCTCTGCGCGGCGATCCTCTTTGCCCTCGGGCTCGTCTTCGTCCTCACGGCGCAGGTCTACCCCGCGGCGGATCAGCTCTTCACGCTCGAAGCGGGTCGCGCGCTCGCGTCCGGCGACGCCTCGCCGCTCGCCGCGCCGGGCTACCTCGATCTGTACCCGAACCAGACGGGACTCGCGGTGTATTTCGCCATGCTGCACGGACTCTTCGGCGCCGATGACTGGCTTGCGGCGCAAATCGTGAACGCGGTCTCGCTCGCGGTCGTGCCCATTCTGCTCGCACAGATCACGTTTTCGGTGTTCCGGAGCCGCCGCACCGCCGCTGTTTGCGCCGTCCTCTTCACGATCTGCACGCCGCTGTTTTTCTACACGGCCTTCGTCTACGGCACGCTGACCGGCCTCGCGCTCGCGCTCGGGGCGATCCTGCTCTTGTTGCGCTTTTTTGCGGAGCCGCAGATCGGGATTGCCGTGGCTTGCGCCGTCTGCATCGCGCTCGCGATCCTGCTGCGGCAGAACTATCTGATCTTCCTCGTGGGCATGGCGCTCTGCGCGGCGTACTATCTTTGGACGCGTCGCGGCGACCGCACGGGATTCGCCCTGCGCGCCGCCCTGCTCGTCGTGCTGCTCGCCGTCTTCCTCGTGCCTTTCGGCGCGCGGCAGGCGGTGGCGGACGCCACGGGGATGCCCGCGTCCGGCGGCGTGCCCGCGGCGGCGTTCACGGCGATGGGGATGCAGGAAGGCTACGGCGCCCCGGGCTGGTGGAACGACTACAACAAGGCGACGTATATCCGCAGCGGCTACGACACGGACGCCACGCGCGCCGCCGCGAAAGCGGAGATCGCGGACCGCGCGGCCGCTTTCCGCGAAAATCCCGGGGATGCGTTGCGGTTTTATTATTTGAAGAGCACGTCAATGTGGAACAATCCGACGTTTCAGTCGTTTTGGATTCTTGACAACGCGCCGGACAACCGTTTGTCGGACACGGCGGCCGGCCGCGGCCTGCTCCCGGGCGGCGCGCTCCGCGCGGTGCTCACGGGCGCCCAGAACCTCGCGCAGACGTTCATCCTGCTCTGCGCCGCGTGGTTTTTTG
>JAISTF010000204.1 GCA_031272745.1 Eubacteriales Family XIII. Incertae Sedis bacterium | reverse complement strand
GACGCGTCGGACTATCTCGACGAGTTCATCAAGCGCGCGGCCGTGGCGAGCTATCTGAAGAAGGATCCGAGCTTCAAGCCGGCCGGAACGATCGTGCTTGACAGCGTGGTCAAGAGCGGCAACTGGAACGACGCCGACAAGGACGGCATCCTCGACGAGGGCGAGCTCGACACGACTGAGAAGGGCCTGTCCTTCGCGGACGCGACGCTCGCGCTGTTCGACATCTTCGAAGTCACGTTCCATGTGTCCGAAGACCCGACGGCGACGATCACGGTCAGCATGCTCATCACGAACGGCACGCCGCCGACGCTCGTCGTGCCGGAGCACCGCCACTATGAGCGCGGCGAGTTCACGGATGCGAACTATATGGACGGCGTATACGCCTACGACAACGAGGACGACGACAGCCAGCTCGTGATCTCGGTGCTCAACAAGATCGTGGATCCGAACGTGGAGGATGTGTATGTCATCTATTACACGGTCGAGGATACGGACGGCAACATCACGCCGGGGAGCGGCGCGATCAGCATCGGTGGCGTCGTCGACGAAGACTACTGGATCAACGCGAAAGACTTCACGAAGAAACTCGTCGCGGACAATGTCCAGGGCACGGCGGAAGAAGCCATCCGGTGGTCGGAGGCGATCGGCAAATACGTCGGCACGAACACCGAGACCCTGAAGAAGGGAGACGTGGTGCCGGTCATCGTGGCGGATCTCGGCGGCTACAAGAAGGCAGCGGGCGTGTACAACATCAAATACGCGGTCGAGGCGCACCAGGCGGCGGCCATCACGAAGAAGGCGACGATCACGGACGACTCGGAGCCGATCATCGAAGAGCCGATTCCGCTGGCGGCCCCGCCGACGCTCGTCGTGCCGGATGTGCGCCAATACGACCTCGGCGCGTTCACGGACGCGAACTACATGGACGGCGTCACGGCCTCCGACGCAGTCGACGGCGACCTGACGGCGAAGGTGACGTACGACAAACCGGTCAAGCCGAACAAGGCGGACGCCTACGTCGTCACCTACTCCGTGACGAACTCGGCGAACCTCTCCGCGACGAAGACCGGCGTGATCCTCATCGGCGACTGGGTCGTCAAGGGCGGCTACGGCCTGTACGCGCAGGACTTCAAGGCGAAGCTGAGCAAGATCGAGGGCACGAAGGCCGAGGCCATCGAACTCGCGAAGGCGAAGGCGATCGACCTGCGGCGCCAGGTCGAGGAAGGCAGCGACGACGGCACGAAGCTGCTCGCGGTCGGCGCCCTGGCGATGGTCGACAACGACCGCTACGGCAAGGAGCTGAAGGTCACGGTCGACGACGCGGGCGGCTACAAGAAGGCAGCCGGCAAGTACAAGATTACCTTCAAGATCTACGGCCTGACGTCGAAAGACGCGCCGGCGAAGAAGGTGACGGCGACGATCACCGACGACTCGAAGAAGCCGGCGACGACGACAACGTCGGGCGGCGGCGGTGGAGGCGGGACGGCCAAGACGGGCGACGACATGATGCTCGAATTGCTGATCCTGCTGCTCATCCTCTCGGCGGCCGCGATGGTCTGCATCTATCTCCGCAAACGGCAAGGCGACGCGCAGGAAGCGTAAGCGCCGACGGAGAAAAACAGATTCAAAATCGTAGGGGGCGGGCAATCCGCCCCTACGATTTGTGTGATATAATAATTGCGAAAACTGTGTAAGAGAAAAGGATCGGGCATAGGAAGATGAAACCAAACGCATTGAACGTATCGAGGATTTTGCTCGTCGTGGACGTGGCGCTGGCCGTGCTGCTCGTGCTCGTCATCGGCTTCGGCTTCTCCTTCAGCGGCCTCGGCGAAGGCGGCGGGGGCGGCCTCGGCAACCACATCAAGACCATCGAGATCCAGCAGCAGACGACGAACGGGGCGCAGACCACGAACTACCTGCCGCTGCTCGAAGACGACTTCGACTGGGCGAACGCGACCGACGCGGAGCGCGAGAAGATCGCGAAAGCCGCGGTGCAGGAAGCGCTGAAGCTGAAGGAGCGCGACCAGGCGAATATCTACAACATCATGGGCCTCACGGGGGACCGCGCGCCGGCCTTCCTGTACACGGGCACCGGAAAGATACAAATCATCGTGAACAACGCAGTGTCGGGGGAGGTAGGAATCGAATGACGGACATCAATCGGGAAGAGCCGGATTGGGCGCGCGTGGACACGCCCGCGGAGACGGACGGCGCGCCCTTCGAGGCAGAGGCGGAAGTGATCGTGGACGCGACGGACACGGTGGACGCGGCGGATGTGACCTACGTGGTGGAAGATGCGGTGTATGAGGAAGCGGACGACGAGCCCGTGTACGAGTCGGCGGAGACCTACCATTGGCGCCGCATGGCGCTCGTGCTGGGCATCATCTGCATCGTGGAAATCGTGGTGTTGATCATCAATCTGACATAGGGCCGCAGGGCCGGAGGGCCGCATGGCCGGGGTAAGTGTACAATCCTATTTTTTGATTGACGCGGAAGTCGACGCATTTTACGCGGGCGAGTCCGCGCAGGCGCACGCGATGTTCGGGTGTCATTTCGTCAAGAACACTTGGCGCTTTTGTCTGTGGGCGCCGAACGCGCGGTCCGTGCGCGTGCTCGGGGACTGGAACGACTGGGATCCGGAGGCGGCGCCGGAGATGGCGCGATACAAGGGGCTGTGGGTGAGCCTGGAGCCCGAGGCGAAGGCCGGCGACAATTACAAGTATTTGATCGAGGGTGCGGACGGGGTCAGCGTGATGAAGGCCGACCCCTACGCCGTCCACGCCGAGACCCCGCCTGGAACGGCATCAAAGGTATGGGATGGTATCTTTGCGTGGAACGATGCGGAGTGGATGAATGCGCGGGCGGGGGCGGACCCGTTGCGGCGGCCGCTTTCCATCTATGAGCTGCACCTCGGCTCGTGGAACATCCCCGACGGCTGGTCCTTCCCTTCCTACCGCTACCTCGCGGAAACCCTGCCCGCCTACGTCAAGGAGATGGGCTATACGCATGTCGAATTCATGCCCGTCAACGAGCACCCCTACGGCGGGTCGTGGGGCTACCAGGTGACGGGCTTCTTCGCGATCACGAGCCGCTACGGGACGCCGCAGGACTTCATGGCGCTCGTCGATGCGCTGCACCGCGCGGGCATCGGTGTGCTCGTAGACTGGGTGCCGGCCCACTTCCCGAAGGACGCGCACGGCCTCGCGCATTTCGACGGCAGCTGGCTTTATGAACACGAACATCCGCTGAAGCGCGAGCATCCCCAGTGGGGCACGCATCAGTTCAATTATTGCAGACCCGAGGTGCGGAGTTTTCTCATTTCGTCGGCCGTGAACCTGCTCGATACCTACCACATCGACGGGCTGCGCGTGGACGCGGTCAGCTCGATGCTCTACCTCGACTACGGGCGCGGCGACAAATACATCCGCAACAAGGACGGCGGCAACATCGATTACGACGCGGCGGCGTTCCTGCGGCAGCTGAACACGGCGGCGCTCGGCGGGCGGCCGGGCGTGATCATGGTCGCGGAGGAGTCGACGGCGTTTCCGCTCGTGACGAAGCCGCCGTACGACGGCGGGCTCGGCTTCACGTACAAATGGAATATGGGCTTCATGCACGACACGCTCGACTATATGGGCATCGACCCGTATTTCCGGCACGGCGCGCATGACAAGCTGACGTTTTCGATGTATTACGCGTTTTCGGAAAACTACATCCTGCCGTATTCGCACGACGAGGTGGTGCACGGCAAGAAGTCGATGATCGGCAAGATGTACGGGGAGTACGGGGAGAAGTTCGCGGAGCTGCGTCTGCTCTACGCCTTCCTGTACGGGCATCCGGGCAAGAAGCTGATGTTCATGGGCGACGAGTTCGGGCAGTTCATCGAGTGGAATTACGAGCGGCCTTTGGACTGGGGGCTGCTCGACTATCCGGCGCACGCGGGGCTCCGGCAGTGGGTCGCGCAGCTGAATAAGCTGTATGTGCGCGAGCCGGCGCTGTGGGCCTGCGACGATTCGTGGGACGGGTTTCAGTGGCTGAATGTCGAGGACCGCACGAACAGCGTGCTGGCTTTTTTGCGATCGGGGGGTGGTTCGCGATTGGTGTGCGTGTATAATTTCACCCCGGAGGCGCACGAAAAATACGAGGTGGCGTTGCCCGAGGGGGGGAAACTCCGGTTGGTATTCATGACGGACGGCCAGGCGAAGAAAAGCGCGAAGGCGGTGAAGAAGGCGTGCAACGGGCTGCCGTACGCGGCGTCGCTGACGCTGCCGCCGATGTCCGCGCTCTTCTATAAGTATACGAAGGAAGCGAAGTAAGTAAGTGCAGGAGGCGTAAATGTATAGAAAGAAAAAAGCCGTCGCCATGCTGTTGGCCGGCGGGCAGGGGTCGCGGCTCGGCGTGCTGACGGCACGGCGGGCGAAGCCGGCGGTGACATACGGCGGGAAGTACCGCATCATCGACTTCCCGTTGTCGAACTGCGCGCATTCGGGCATCGACACGGTCGGGGTGCTGACGCAGTACCGGCCGCTCGAACTCAACACGTACATCGGCACGGGCCAGGCGTGGGACCTCGACACGAACACGGGCGGTGCCTACGTGCTGCCGCCGTTCGCGCGCGGCGAGTCCGGCGAGTGGTACACGGGCACGGCGAACGCCATCTGGCAGAACGCGGCCTTCATCGACCAGTTCGACCCGGACTACGTGCTCATCCTCTCGGGCGACCACATCTACAAGATGAACTACAAATGGATGATCGCGGCGCACGAGGAGAAGGGGGCGGACGCGACCATCGCGGTCATCGCGGTGCCGCTTGAAGAGGCGTCGCGTTTCGGCATCATGGACACGGACGAAAAGATGCGCATCACGGAATTCGAGGAAAAGCCGAAACAGCCGAAAAACAATCTCGCGTCGATGGGCGTCTATGTGTTTTCCTGGCCCGTGCTGCGACGTTATTTGAAGGAAGATGCGGAGGATCATAGCTCGTCCAACGACTTCGGCAAAAACATCATCCCCAAGATGCTCGGCAACGGGGAGCGGCTGTTTGCGTACGAATTCGGGGGCTATTGGAAGGACGTCGGGACCATCGAGTCGCTGTGGGAGGCGAATATGGAGCTGCTGTCGAGCGACCCGCCGTTCAATCTCTACGACGACCCGTGGCGCATCTTCTCGCGCAACCTCTACGACCCGCCGCAGTACATCGACGCGGCCGCGACGGTCACGAACAGCATCGTCTGCGAGGGGTGCCGCGTGTACGGGACAGTCGAGAATTCGATCCTGTCGTCGGGCGTGATCGTCGGCGAGGGGGCTGTCGTGCGGGACAGCATTTTGATGGCGGACGCGGTGATCGGAGGGGAGAGCCGCGTGCAGAAGAGTATCCTCGACGAGGAAGTCGTCGTGGGGGAGGGCGCGGTCGTCGGGGACGAAGGCGTCGACCTCACGCAGGCGTACACGCCGGGGGCGAGCAAAATCACGGTCGTCGGCAAGGGGGCGGTCATCAAGAAGGACACCCGCATCCCCGCCGGAGAGGAGGTGAAGCCATGATCCGCGAAGCATTCGGCATCATCTACGCGGGCGAGGAGGTCTCGAACCTGCGGGAGCTCGTGGACACGCGGGCGATCGGCGCGCTGCCCATCGGCGGCAAATACCGCGTCATCGACTTCGTCCTGTCCAATATGGTCAATTCGGACATCCGCAACGTGGGGGTCATCACGAGCCGCAACTACAATTCGCTGATGGACCATCTCGCGTCGGGCAAGGCGTGGGACCTGTCGCGCAAAAGCGACGGGCTCTTCGTGCTGACGCCGTTTTCGCTGCGCGAGAACCCGGGGATTTTCCGAGGCAAGGTCGAGGCGCTGAAGAGCGCGATGGACTACATCCGCCGCGCGAAGCAGGAATACTGCGTGCTGACGGGCGCGACGCACGTATACAACAGCACCTATGACGACATGATGCGCTTCCACGTCGAGAGCGGCGCGGACGTGACGGTGCTCTACCACAAGACGGACGTGGTCGTGCACGGCGACGGCTTCCACGACGTGTTTCTCAGCGTGGACGAAAACGGGGTCGTGACGGAGATCGAGGTGAACCCGACGCTCTCGGAACTGAACGCGCTGTCGATGAAGACGTACATCATCCGCAAGGACATCCTGATCTACCTCGTGGACGAGAGTTATTCGCGCGGCGAGTATCTGTTCAGCGAGGACCTTTTGCGCAACAACCTGCACCGCATCAAGGTGATGGCCTACGAGCACAAAGGCTATGTGGGCACGATGCGCTCGGTCGCGGCGTACTACCGCATGAACATGGACCTCTTGGACGCGGGCGTGCGCGAGGAGCTGCTCGCGTCGGGCAACCCCGTCTACACGAAGGTGAAGGACTCCGTGCCCGCGAAGCACACGGAGACGGCCAATGTGAAAAACTCCCTCGTGGCGAACGGGTGCATTATTGAAGGGAACGTGGAAAACAGCGTCCTGTTCCGCGACGTCCACATCGGCCGGGGGGCCTGCGTGAAAAACAGCATCATCCTCGCGAACACGGCCGTCTCGGAGGGCGCGGAGCTCGAGTACACGATCCTCGACAAAAACGTGAACGTCCGCCCGCGCAGCCGCCTCGTCGG
>JAISTF010000196.1 GCA_031272745.1 Eubacteriales Family XIII. Incertae Sedis bacterium | reverse complement strand
AGCCGGGCCGTCCGGGCCGTCGGGTTGGTCAGCGTCAGGCGGGACTGGGCGGCCTCCGTCAGCCGGACGCTGGAGGGCAGGTCGCGGATCAGGTCGAGCCGCTCCGGCCGCGCGGCCAGCAGGCGGTCGGCGACCTCTTTTTGCACCATGAACACCATCGCCTGCAGGGGCGGGCGGCCTTCGGGCGGGCGGCTGCAAGCCGCCCCTGCAAAGCCGCCGTGCAGACCTTCCATCACCGTCGTGATGACATGCGTCGTGATCTGATAGGGCAGGTTGCCCGCGAGCACATACCGCTCGCTCAGGCGGTCCGGCTCGATCTTCAGGAAGTCCTCGTGCAGGATCACGACGTTTTCGAGCCCCTCGCAGACGGCGGCCAGCAGCGGGATCACGCGCGCGTCGAGCTCGACCGCGAACACCTTCCGCGCCCGCGCCGCCAGATGCACCGTGAGCGCCCCCGCGCCCGCGCCGATTTCGATGACGTCCACGCCGCCCCCCGCGCACGCGTCCGCGATCTTCTCCGCGACGTTGCGGTCGGCGAGAAAATTCTGGCCCAGCTCCTTCGAGAACGCAAACCCGTACGTCTCGCGCAGCCGCGCCAGCTCGCTTTTTTTCCAAATCTCAATCAAGGGTTTATTCCGCCGATTCCGGCTCGTCCTCCGGCATGACGTAGAGGATCTCCCCGTCCTTCAGCAGATGGAAACGGTCGCGCGCCTCCTGCTCGATGTATTCCGGATCCTCGACCTGCGTGAGCTTCTTTTCGAGCCGCGCCTTCTCGGCGAGCTTCTCTTCGAGCACCTTCTCCGTTTCGGCGCGTTCGATCGACAGCTCGATGTTGCGGTATCCGCCCAAGCCGAACAACAGCACCGCGACGGCCACGATGCCGCCCGCGACCAATTTCTTGCCGACGGACATCTTCGGGCGCGCCTTGCGCTCGGCGAGTTTCCATTTGCGGCGCTGCACCTTCTCGGACTTGACGGTCTCGGCCCGCTTCTCTTTGCGGCGGCGCTGCGCTTCTTCGATGTCGATGATCGAACGTTGCATAGAAATATTTTACACCGTCCAAAACCAAAAATACAAGTTTTTACAAGATGCCGCTGCGCCCGCGCGACCACGCCTTCGGCAGCGTCACCGTGACCGTCGTGCCCTTGCCCGCTTTGCTCTCGATGCCGATCGTCCCGCCGTGCCCTTCGATGATTTGCTTTGAAATTGCAAGGCCGAGGCCGGTTCCGCCGAGCGACCGCGACCGCGCTTTGTCCACCGTGAAGAACCGCTCGAACACGCGCGCCTGGTCTTTTTCCGGAATTCCGACGCCGTTGTCGGATATTACAATTTGAATACAATTGTCCAAAGGCAGCAAATCCACGTCGATTCGGCCGCGCTCGTTCGTGTATTTGATCGCGTTCGACAGGATGTTGTGGATGACCTGCTCCATACGGTCGCGGTCCATGTCGACGGGCACGACCGCTTCCTCGTCGAACATGCGGTTCACGACGAGCTGCTTGTCCCGCGCGGGCCCGTCGAGTTTTTTCATCACGGTCTTGATGAGCAGCGCGACGTCCCCTTCGGCGAGCTCCCATTTGTGCTCGCGATCTTCGAGCCGAGACATCAACAGAAGGTCCCGCACGAGCCGCCCCATGCGGTCGGCTTCCGAGTCGATGATCTCGAGAAATTCGCGCGCCATCCCCGCGTCGTCGATGCCGCCCGCAAGCAGCGTCTCCGCGTACGACTTCACGGTCGTGAGCGGCGTCTTCAGCTCGTGCGACACATTCGCGACGAAGTCCGTCTGCATGTCTTCCGCCTTGAAACTCTCCGTGATGTCGCTGATGACGCAGACCGCGCCCATCTCGCGCCCCCCCCGCCGCAGCTCCGTGAACCGCAGCCGGAAGATGCCGCCGCCGTGCGAGACCTGCGTCTCGCCCACGCCCTCCGCGGCCGCCGTCAGAATCGCCTCGCGTTGCAGCATCTCGCTGAACCCCGTCACGGCCTCGTCGTAATGCCCCATTTCAAGGTCCGCCGTCGTGACGCCGAGCGTCTGCTTCGCCGCGTCGTTGATGAGCACGAATTCCCCCTGCGCGTCGAGGATGAGGATGCCGTCGCCGGACTGCCGCACCGCCGTCTCAAACATGGACTGCCGGAAATCGCACGACGCGATGACCTCCGCGTGCTCCCGCTCCACCGCCCGCCGTGCGCGCAAAAGCAGCAAAATCGCCACCGCCGCGCAGACGCAGCAGACGGCAAACGCGATTTGCCAACCCATTATTCGGGCCGGTGGAAGTAGTACCCCACCCCGCGCTTTGTCAGGATATATTTCGGATTGCTGGAATCGTCCTCGAGCTTCTCGCGCAGCCGCCGCACCGTCACGTCGACCGTGCGGATGTCGCCGTAGTATTCATAGCCCCAGACGTCCTCGAGCAGCTGCTCCCGCGAATAGACCTTGTCCTCGCGCTCCGCCAGATACCGCAACAGCTCGAACTCCCGCAGCGTCAGCTCGAGCGCCGTGCCGTTCTTCCGCGCCTCGTAGCGGTTGAGGTCGATCGTGATGTTGCCGTAGTCCTGCACGTTGGCGGGGTCCGCGCCGACCACCTCGGTCATGCCTGTGCGCCGGATGTTCGCCTTCACGCGCGCGATGAGCTCGCGCAGGCCGAACGGTTTCGTGATGTAGTCGTCCGCGCCGAGCTCCAAGCCCAGCACCTTGTCCACCTCTTCTTCTTTGGCTGTCAGAATAATGATCGGCACGCTGCTTTTTTCGCGGATGCGTTTGCAGATCTCAAACCCGTCGATGGTCGGCAGCATCACGTCCAAGAGCACGAGATCCGGGTCGGATTTCAGCGCCATCTCAAGACCCTCCGCGCCGTCGTACGCAGTCATCGTTTCAAAGCCTTCTTTGGAAAGATTGAATTTGACAATATCGGAAATGGGCTTTTCGTCTTCGACGATCAAGACTTTCTTCGCATCCATGCGGCGGTTCTCCTTTCGTGACTTAAGGAGAGTATATCATATTTCGCGGCGTCGGTGTGGCGGTGCGTCCGCGCGCAGCCCGCGCGTCAACCGCCCGTGTTGCTCTCCGGCCGGTAGTACGGCGCGTAGGTCAACGCCGGCAGATAGGGCCGCGGGTCGATGAAGGTGTCGTATTGCAGGAGCGCGAAGTGCAGATGCGGTCCCGTGCTGAATCCCGTATTGCCCGACTTGGCGATCTCGGCACCCTGTTCCACCTTGTCGCCGACTTCGACGAGCGCTTCCGACAGGTGGCCATAGAGCGTCGACATCCCCGCGCCGTGGTCGACGCGGACGACGAGCCCATAGCCGCTCTCGTAGCCGACGGCCGTGACGACGCCGGTGTCCGCCGCGACGACACTCGTCCCGACGTCCGCACCGAAGTCGATGCCTTCGTGCGTCCGTCCCCAGCGGGGCCCGAAGAGCGAGGTCACGTCCGTCGTGATTGGCAGGACGTAGCTGCCCGTTCCGATGCGCTCGGGCGCGGGCCTCGTGCCGCGCTCCGCCGTCGCCGGCACGGGATCGATGAGCACGGTCGTTTCAAATTCGTTGCGCGTCAGCTCCACACCGTCGCGGTAGACGATCTCGCCGATGACGTGCTTGACGCCGGGCGTGCCGGGCGTGATCGTCTTTGTCTCGTCTTCGTACAGCGCGTCATTCGGTTTGTAGATGGTCGTAAAGGGAATTTCCGCGTCGTATTCCGCGTCCACCGTGGTCTGCAAATGCAGAAGCCGTGTGCCGCTCATAACCTTGCGGGACAGCGCCACTGGCCCGTCCAAACTGTCGAGTGCCGTGCGCGTTTCCGACACGACGACGTTTTCTTCAAAGCCAATGGTTTTGTAGGCCCCGTCCCCGAGGAAGAGCGTTTCGAGCTGCGCCTGCACATCCGCAAGCAGCGCATTCGCTTCCGCCTCGCTTGCGACCGTGCCGAGCGGCACCCCGTTGATGGAAATCTGCCAAGCCTTCACCTCGATGTCCTGCTGCGACGCGAGGTTTTTCACGATGTCTTCCGGCGTATCGACGGCCGTCATCGAAAACACTTCCTGTTTCACGCCCTTGATCTCGATGTCCGAATCGCCATCGATCACGACCTCAAGCGGCGTCTCGGCAGACAGCGCCGTCGACTCTGCCGACAACCCTTCCGAAGTGGCCGTATCCGTGGCCGCACCTTCTGTCGTCAACGCATCCGCACTCGCAGACCCGTCCGACATCGGCGGATTCATCGTCGCTGCGATGTCACCGGAAGCCGCTGCCGCTCCCTGCGCCGCATCCGCCTGCGCGACCGCCTCGCCGCTGCCGCCGGCCACCGCGACCTCGGGCACCGCGAGCGGCGCGATCCGCACCTCGTCCGACTGCTCGATCACCGCGCCGTCCAACTGCCGGATGGCCTGCTTCACGGCTTCCTCGCTCTTCGCGACGCCGATCACGCGGCCGTGGTAGCTGTATTCATACACAAAGGAATTTGCCTCGAGCACGAGGTAGCCGCAGAGCAGCACGAGCGTCACGGAGCACGCGACGGCGATCTGCGTCTGGTGGTTGAGCAAATACAGGAACGACCGGAACGGCGCCGTGAACGCCAGCAGCTTCGCGCGGCGAAGCGGAGCGGCCGCCTGCGCGCGCGTTTCCGTGACCTTGCCGCCGAAATACGAAGAAGCCAAAGAAAAGAGGACAAGGAAAAAGACCCTTACCCTCGTGATTCCTCTTTTTGGCGACAACGATATCCTGTCCGTATGATTCCGTTTCCCAACACGCATCATGGGTGAAATTGTATTTGAAATCCTTTCCCTTTTCAAGACATTTGCGAGAGTTTTCACAAATGTTTCACAAAGATTACAAAGTCCGGAAAGCCTTGAAAAATGCCGCTATGCAGGCAAAAAACAGTCACAGGACGCGCCCGAGCCGAGCACGACGCCCGTATCCTCGCATTTCCGGCAATCGTATTTCAAATCCGTGTAATCCGCCGCAAATCCCGCCTTTTCCAATAACGCCGCGCGCTCCGACGCTTTCGCCGCAATGCTTCGCTCCAGACGGGCCCACGCGTCTTCCTTGTTTTTCGCGGACGAAGTGACGAGTTTGACCTGCTCCATATTCAGCGCGATGATTTCGTCGTCCAAGACTTTGACCGCCGGCGCCGCCGCGTAGACTTCCGCGCGATGCGCCTCGGCCTCCGCGCGGTTTTTCGCCTGCACGTCGCGGTAGTGCGCGGCCCGCGCCGACATCCCGCCGCCGCCCGCGCCCGTGCCGCCCTTGCCGCCGCCCGCCTTCTTGTCCTGCTCCTTCTTGAGAATCCCGTCCAAATATTTCAGCGCGTTCGCCGCCCCCGCCGTCTTCTCGCGCGCCTTCTCCAAGATCTCCGCAGGCGCGTATCCGTACGTGTCAAGCCAGCGATCGAACACCTTGCGCTCCGCTTCCGTCACGGTCTTGAACCCGAGCCCAAGAGCCTCCATGATGTCCTTGTAAAACCCGTGCCGCGCGTCCGACTCCGCGAGCCACGCCGCCACCTCGTCCTCCGTGCGCAGGCCCTTGTCCGCCCACTCGCGCACGATTTTCGCGATGTAGTTTGTCCGCGTGACGCCCTTCACGTCGCGCCCGTAGCGAAACGCGCAGACGACCGTCTCCGGCGCCGCGCCCCATTCTTCGACCCATTTGCGGATTTGCACGATGTCGGACGCCCCGAACGACGGCGTCCCCGCGATCTTCGCGACCTCCTCCCCGAGCCGCCGCAGCTCCTCGTCCCCGAGCGCCGCCTTCGCCGCTGCCGCCGCGCCTTCCGTCGGTGCCGCCGCCTTCGCGTACATCAGCCCGCGCAGATCGACGAACTCCACATCGAACTGCGTCTCGTCCCCGGGCGTCTTCGGCAGCTTGCGCACGATGCGTCGCCCTTCGAAATACCGCCAGGCCGCGAGCACCTTGTCGACCGGCAGCGCCAGCCGCTCCGCGAGCTCCGAATGCGTCAGGAAAATGCCCTGCCGCACGCACATCAGCGCGTAGACGTACACGCGCGCAAAATCCCCGTCCGGCAGATCCGGCAGGATGTCGAGCAAAAAGATGTTGGAAACCGGCGTGTCTTCGAGCCGCGGATCCTTCGGCGCTTCGGCGGAAATCCCCATCGCGCGCCCGCCTAAAGGATCTCCGACCGCACGATTGTCTGCGCGCGGTTCGGCCCGACCGAAACGATCTTCACGGGCACGCCGCTGATTTCCTCGATCGCTTCGACGTACGCCTTCGCCTCCGCCGGCAGCTCGTCATAGCGCGTGCAGCCCGAAATGTCCGTCTTCCAGCCCGGCAGCTTTTTGTACACAGGCTCGCACGCCGCCAAAAGCTCCAAATCCGCCGGAAAATGTTCGATGGTGTCCCCGTTATGGGAATAATGGGTGCACAGCGCGATCTCGTCGAACGCGTCGAGCACGTCAAGCAGCATGAGCGCGATGCCCGTCGTGCCGTTGAGCCGCACGCTGTACCGCACGACGACGCCGTCGAACCAGCCGCACCGCCGCGGCCGGCCCGTGACCGTGCCGAACTCGTGGCCGCGCTCGCGGATCAGGTCGCCCGTCGCGTCGGTCAGCTCCGTGACGAACGGCCCCGCGCCGACGCGCGTCGTGTACGCCTTCACGATGCCGACGACCTCGCCGATTGCCGCAGGCCCCACGCCCGCGCCGATCGTGAACCCGCCCGAAACCGGATGCGAGCTCGTCACATACGGATACGTCCCGTTGTCGAGGTCGAGCATCGTGCCCTGCGCCCCTTCAAACAGCACCTTCTTGCCGCTCCGGATCGCCTCGTGCACGAGCACGCCCGTGTCGCGGACGCGCGGCGCGAGCCGCTCCGCGTATCCCGCATACTCGTCGACGACCTTCGCCACGTCGAGCGGCTCCCCGCCATAGAGTTTCACGATCTGCTCGTTGGCCGCCGCAGTGCGCGCCGCGAGCTTTTCGCGAAACGCGTCCGGGCGCAGCATGTCGCAGACCCGCAGGCCCGTCCGGGCCGCCTTGTCCGTGTAGCAGGGGCCGATGCCCTTCTTCGTCGTCCCGAGCCCCTGCGCCCCCTTCGATTCCTCGATGAGGCGGTCGAGCTCTTTGTGGTACGGCAGCACGAGGTGCGCGCGGTCGCTCACATAGATGCGGCTCGTGTCGATGCCGTCCTCTTCAAACCGCGCGATTTCCCCGAAAAAGCCCGCCGCGTCGAAGACGACGCCGCCCGCGATGATGTTCACCGTGCCCGGCCGGAGCACGCCCGACGGGATGAGCTGGAGCGCGTATTTCTTTCCGTCGATCACGACCGTGTGGCCGGCGTTGTTGCCGCCCTGCGCGCGCACGACCATGTCGGCCCGCGCCGCGAGATAGTCGATGACTTTTCCTTTTCCTTCGTCCCCCCACTGGGAGCCGATCACTGCTGCTGTCGGCATGTCCTTGCCCTCTCTTCCTACGTCTCCTATGTCAGCACCGAATACACGTCGTCCGCCGGATTGTAATTGCCGAATTTCGTGTACTGCGACGCCCACCTGAGCGTGAACTCGCCCGTCTCGCCGTTGCGGTGCTTGGCCACGGAAATGCGGCGCGTCGTCTCCGGATCGCGAGCGTTGTCGTCCTCGTTATTTTCTTCTTTATATATGAATAACACGATGTCCGCGTCCTGCTCTATCGCGCCCGATTCGCGCAAATCGGCGAGCACGGGGCGGTGCGAGCCGCGCGTTTCGACGGCGCGGTTCAGCTGAGAGAGCACGATGACGGGGCATTCCATGTCACGCGCGAGCTGCTTCATCATGCGCGACAGCGTCGAGATTTCCTGCTGCCGGTTTTCCGCGGTCCGGAGCCGGACGCTGCTGCCCGCGCCGAAATCCATGAGTTGCAGGTAGTCGACGACGACGAGGTCGAGGCCTTCCTTTGCCTTCAGGCGGCGGCATTTGTTTTTCATCTCCGCGATGGAGATGCCGGAATTGTCGTCGATGTGGATGCGCGAACGGCCCAGCACCTCGCTCGCCTCGCGGATGCGCTCCATCTTGTCGGGCTCGCGCAGCACGCTGCCGTCTTTCAGCAGGTTGGAGTCGACCTCGGCCTCCGCGGAGAGCAGGCGCTCGCCGAGCAGGTGGCGGTTCATCTCCAAGCTGAAGATCAGCACGGAAGCGCCTTGGAGCTTCGCCGCGTTGGCCGCGATGTTGAGCGCGAGCGACGTCTTGCCCCTCGACGGGCGCGCCGCGAGGATGATGAGGTCGGATTTCTGCAGGCCGTGCGTCATCTTGTTGAGCGTGTCGAAGCCCGTCGTCAGGCCCGTCAAATCGCCGATGTGCTTGCTGCGCTCCTCCATCTCCTTCATGTTTTCCGCGAGGATATTGGGCAGCGGCACATAGTCGCCGCGCTGGCCGCGCTGGCCGATCGCGAGGATCTCCTGCTCCGCGTATTCGAGCACGTTGGCGGCTTCGTCCTCTTCGCTGTACCCCTTCGCGATGATCTCGCCCGCGCTCTCGATGAGCCTGCGCAGCTGCGCCTTTTCGCGCACGATCGCGCCGTAGAAGACGGCGTTGGAAGGGGACGGCACCGCGCCCGAAAGCTCGGAGAGGTACACCGGGCCGCCGATCGCTTCGAGCACGCCGCGCCGCTTCAGCACGTCCGTCACCGTCGTCAGATCGGCGGGTTTCGCGTCGCGGTACAGCGTCGTGATGGCGTCAAAGATCTCCGCGTGCGCGGGATCGTAGAAATCCTCGCGCAACAGCGTCTCGGCCACCTCGTTCATGGCGGCTTCGTTTTGGATTGCGGCGCCGAGCACGGAGCGTTCCGCCTCGGCGCTGTGCGGAGGGACGCGCTCGGGCATTTACGCTTCGTCCTCCTCCGGCTCGTCGGCGCTGTCCGCCGCAGCCTCGTCGGCTTCGTCCGCAGCCTCGGCGGCTTCGTCCGCAGCCTCGGCGGCTTCTTCATCGTCATTCTCGGGCTCGACCCGAGAATCCGGCTCCGAATCGTCGGCCTCGTCTTCGACCTCTTCACCGTCATTCTCGGGCTCGACCCGAGAATCCGGCCTGCGATCCTCCTCGTCCTCAATCCCGTAATCCCGTGCGAAATCCCGATCATCCTCGTCGCGGTCATACGCATTGCGCGGGTCGTACTTCGGCGGCTCCGGAATGGCCGCGGCCTCTTCGACCGCTTCCAACCCGCCTTCGGGCTCCACCGTCACCTTGACGGTCGGCGCGACATCGGAAAAAATCCTGTACGCGATGTCGTACACGCCGATCTGCTTGATGGGCGCGTCGAGCGCGATCTTCTTCTTGTCGATCTCAAACCCGACCTTCGCGGCCAACGCTTCGGCGATCTCCGCCGCCGTGACGGAACCGAAGAGCTTGCCCGCCTCGCCGGCCTTCGCCGTGAAGGAAAGCTCCCTGCCTTCGATCTGCTTCGCCACGAGCTCGGCCGCTTCTCTGTCGGCCGCCTTCTTCGCGGCGATCTTTGCGCGGCGGTGCTCCAGCGTCTTCATGTTCGCCGGCGTCGCCTCGATCGCAAGCCCCGCCGGAAGCAGTTTGTTCCTCGCGTAGCCGTTTTTGACCTCCGCGACATCCCCGGCCTTGCCCGCGCCCAGGACGTCTTCCAACAATATCACTTTCATTTGCTTTCTCCTTCTGCTTCTTTGATGTATTTTTTCAATTTTTTGATTACGTCGTCAATGGTCGTGTCCGGTATCTGCGCGGCCGCCATCGTCAGATGCCCGCCGCCGCCGAACCGCTCCATGATGCGCTGCACGTTGAGATCGCCGAGCGACCGCGCGCTGATGACGACTTCCTTTTTTGTCGCGCCCACGACGAAGGACGCGCGGATGCCCTTGATGTCGAGCAGCTCGTCCGCCGACTGCGCCGCGATGATCTGCGCGCTCGCGTGCTTGCCTTCGCTGCGCGAAATTGCAATGCCGCTTTTCGTGAACTCCGCGTTTGCCGTGATCGCCGCGCGCTGCCGGAAATCCTCCATGTCGCTCTGCAGCCACGCGCGGACGTTCGTCGTCTCCGCGCCGTTCATGCGCAGCCACGCCGCGGCCTCGAACGTGCGCGACCCCGTCTTCACGGAGAAGCTGTTCGTGTCGATGAAGATGCCGCCGAGCAGCATCTCCGCCTCGAGCTTGTCGATCTTGCGGATCTCGTCGTCGAACTGGAGCAGCTCCGTGACGAGCTCCGCCGAGGACGACGCGTTCGGCTCCATATACGTGAGCGTCGCCCCTTCGATCACGCTCTCGCGCTTTCGGTGGTGGTCGATCACGATGAGCTTTTCCGTCTTGCCGAGCAACGCCGGCGTGTTCACCATGTCGGGTACGTGCGTATCGACGACGATGAGCAGCGTGTCCTCAAAGATGAATTTCTCCGCCTCCTCGCCCGTCACGAATTTGTAGGCGCCGCTGTCGACGGCGAGCTTGTGCACGTCCGCAAGCGAATGGTTGTAGTCGCCGAGCACGACGCAAGCCTCCTTGCCGTGCGTCTTCGCCATCCGGTAGAGCGCGCACGACGCCGCAAACGAGTCGATGTCCGCGTATTTGTGGCCCATCACGATGACGTTGGACGACTCCGCGATGAGCTGCCGGATCGCGTGCGACATGACGCGCGACTTGCCTTTGTTGCGGTTTTCGATCACCTGCACGGTGCCGCCGAAATATTCGAGCGTGTCCGCGCCCTTCACGACGGCCTGGTCGCCGCCGCGCCCGCGCGCCAGATCGAGCGCGTACGAGGCATACTCCTCCGCGAGCGCCGGCGAATCGTCGCCGAGCCCGACGCCGATCGAAAACGACGTCGGAAAGTCCGCGTCCGTCTCCAAGTTCCGCGCCTGGTCGAGAATCGGGAATTTGCCCTCCGCCAATTTCGCATAATGCCTGCGCTTGAAGATGATCTGATACGAAGAGTCGCGGTACCGCAAAAGCGACCCGCCGAGCTCCTCCGCAAGCTGCCGCACGAGCGACTCGATCGCCGCCGCGCGCATGGAACGCGACTCGTCGGGCGACGCCTGCAGGATGTCCTCGTAGTTGTCCACGATCAGATACAGGTAGCAGAGCTTCTCGTCCTCGTAGAGCTGCTTCGTCTCGTTGCACTCCGTCTCGTCGAGGAAGTAGAGCATCGCGCTCTTGCTGAGCCCCGGATTCACATAGCTCGCGAGCACGCGGAAGTGCCGGCCGGCCGCGAGGATCGTGACATCCTTGCTGCCGCCCCGAAGCGCCTGCGTGCGGTCGTCGCCGAGCAGGTCCTCCGTCGTCGATCCGAAGATTTTGATGTCGGGGAAGATCTGCCGAAAGCTGCTGTTCACCATCGCGACGACGCCTTCGCTGTTCACGAGGCAGAGCGGCAGCGGATGGTTGGACACCGAATACCGGAGCGTCTCCTCGATCTCGTCGTGCGAAGCCGTGAGCAGGTCGACGATCATCTTCTTCTGCAATCCGAAGATGATCAGCGCAAAGACCGCGTACGCAAGCACGCCCGCCGCAAACACATACCAGGAGAACCCGAGCACCCGCAGCACAGCCAGCGCCGCAAGGAGCGCCAGCCCCACGAGGATGTACGGCGCCGCGATCTTGATGAGGATCTTCCCGCCCACGCGAAAGGCTCCTTACCTTAGTCCCGCTCGAACGGCAGCAGCGCGACGATGCGCGCGCGCTTGATCTCCGTCGCGAGCGCCCGCTGGTGCATCGCGCAGACGCCCGTCATGCGCTTCGGCATGATCTTGCCGCGCTCGGAGATGTACTTCCCGAGCAGCTCCGCGTCCTTGTAGTCGATGACCAGATTTTTGTCCGCGCAGAACGGACAGGCTTTTTTCCGCCGGAGTCCGGCCCCGACGCGTTTGGGTCTATCGTTGTTCATATTCCTTTCCTTTCCTGTTTAGAACGGCATGTCGTCGTCGTCCAATTCCGCAAAGCCCGTCGGCGGCGCTCCCGCGTCCGCGCTTCCGCCCGAAGGCGCCGGTGCGGAATAGGCCGGTGCGGGCGCAGGTGCCGGTGCGTTGTACGCCGGCGGCGCCGCCGCGAAGTCGCCCGACGGCCGGTTTTCAAACTGTCCGCCCCAGTCGCTGCCACCGCCGCCGCCCGAACCGGCCCCGCCCTTCGGGTCGAGGAATTCGACGCGGTTTGCGATGACGTCCGTCGTGTAGACTTTCTTGCCGTCCTTGTCCGTGTAGCTGCCGGTCTGGATGCGCCCCTCGACGCCGACCTTGCGGCCCTTCGACAGATACTGCATCACGAGGTCCGCCTGGCGGTCAAACACCGTCACGCGGATGAAGTCCGCCTCCGGCTGCCCCTCTTTTTTCGAGAACCGGTTGACCGCGATCGTAAACCGCGCGACCGTCATGCCGCTCCCCGTCATGCTCTTTTCGGGATCCCGCGCAAGGTTTCCCGTCAATACCACCAAATTCATTTCGCACCTCTACTTCTCGTTTTTGTTTACGATGATATGCCGCACCACATCGTCGGAAATGCGAAGCCTGCGGTCGAGTTCTGCCGGCAGCGCCGCCGGCGCGTCGAACAACACGAGCACATAGTATCCTTCGTTTTTCTTTTGGATGGGATAAGCCAACCGGCGCAGCCCGATGACATCCGTCTGCGTCACTTCTCCGCCGCCGTCCGTGATGATTCCTTTGACGGTCTCGATGACGGCTTCTTTCTGTTCGTTCTCCAGCGCTGCCGCGATGATGAACAAAAGCTCATAATGATTCACTGTTTCACCTCCCTTCGGTCAGAATGGCGCAGGTCCCGTCCCTGCGCAGAGAGCCGCCGCGTTTTCGCGCAGCGGATATTTATTATATACAATAACCAAGGCAAACGCAAGCGCTGCGTGTTGCCATTATTTGTAAATTTTCAACGCCCGACGCATCCTGATGGTGAAACGGCTTTTGTTTTGGTATACTGCATACATGAAAGAACGGGCAAGATACTTCAACATCACGGGGCCGTGCATACCGGGCAAGCACTACATGGTCGATATCGGGCCGAGGCTGCGCGTCATCACGCGCGACTATATCGAGCGCGGCGAGTATTTCACGATCAACCGGCCGCGGCAGTACGGCAAGACGACGACG
Source organism: Eubacteriales Family XIII. Incertae Sedis bacterium (assembly GCA_031272745.1). GTDB lineage: Bacteria > Bacillota > Clostridia > Peptostreptococcales > Anaerovoracaceae > WRFF01. Next base: position 494 of record JAISTF010000196.1, on the reverse strand, counting down.
CTGTTTTTGCTTCAGAAAGCATTGGCGGAAGAGTGTCTGGCGATTCGGATGAGCTTCGAAGGGCGGGATAGTTATTTCGAGTCGCTCGAAAAGCTTGTGAACGGCGTGAAGACGATGATCGGAAAGCGGCTTGAACTCTTGGCCGAACCGCTATCACAAGTCTGGAATGCGCCGTTCTCCGACCCAGATCCGTTGGAAGCCTTGCGCGAACATATCTCATCACTCTGCACCGCTTCGGAAAAGCCCGTCGTCGTCCTGATCGACGAGGTGGACAAGGCGACGAACTACCAGGTGTTCAACGCGTTTCTCGGGCTGCTGCGGGATATGTACATCGACCGTTATGAAGCGCCGACCTTCCAGAGCGTCATCCTCGCGGGCGTGACCGACATCAAAAACCTGAAGCGCAAGATCCGGCCCGAGGAGCACAGCGGCGTGAACAGCCCGTGGAACATCGCGGCGGACTTCACGGTGGACATGAGCTTCGCGGCGCCGGA
>JAISTF010000182.1 GCA_031272745.1 Eubacteriales Family XIII. Incertae Sedis bacterium | reverse complement strand
ACCTCGTCCAAAAGTGCCGCCAGCGAAGCGAGTGCCGGATCCGCTCGTAAATCGCGTAGGGGCGGCATCCTGCCGCCCGCCTGCAGGGAAGCCGCCCCGCAACCGTCGCCGTCCGCCGCAAACAGCGACACCTGCCGCTCCGCCGCCCAGGGCGCCGCCACGCGCACGTCCTTTGCCTCCGCCTCCAGCGCCGCGAGCTTCTCGCGCGCATCCGCGAGCAACGCTGCGGGCAGCCCCGCCATCTCCGCCACATGAATCCCGTACGACCGGCTCGACGCCCCCGCCGCCACCTTGTGCAGATACACGACGGACCCCCCGCTCTCGTCCACCTGCGTCGACAGGTTCTTCAGCCCCGAAAGCACCCCTTCCAAGGCCGTCAACTCATGATAATGCGTCGCAAACATCACGCGCGCCCGCCGCCCTTCCGCGCACAGCCAGTCGAGCGCCGCCCACGCGATCGCGAGCCCGTCGTACGTCGACGTCCCGCGCCCGATCTCGTCGAGCACAAGGAAGCTCCGCCGCGTGTACTCCCGCAAGATCGCGGACAACTCGTTCATCTCCACGAGAAACGTCGACTGCTCCCGCGCGAGATTGTCCGACGCCCCGACCCGCGTAAAAATCCGGTCGCAGATCCCGATCACCGCCTCGTCCGCGGGCACAAACGACCCCATCTGCGCCATGAGCACGATGAGCGCCGTCTGCCGCATATACGTCGACTTGCCCGCCATATTCGGCCCCGTGATGAGCAGCGCCTGCTCGTCCGCGAGGTTCATCGACACATCGTTCTTCACAAACGCGCCCGCCCCGCGCGTGCTTTCGAGCATCCGCTCGATGACCGGATGCCGCCCGCCCACGATCCACAGCCGCTCCGAATCCTCGACCCGCGGCCGCACATACCCGTTCTCCTGCGCCGCCTCCGCCAAAGAGCACAGCGCGTCCATCCGCGCCACCGCCGCCGCCGTCGCGCGGATCGCCTCCGCGCGCCCCTGCACACGCCCCAGCAGCTCCATGAATAATTCATACTCCAGCGCCCCGATCTGCGCTCCCGTCGACAGCACCGCCGTTTCTATTTTTTTCAGCTCCGGCGTCACAAACCGTTCCGCGTTGGCGAGCGTCTGCTTACGGATGTAGTCCTCGGGCACGAGCGAGAGGTTCGAATACGTCACCTCGATGTAATACCCCTGCACGCGGTTGTACCGCACCTTGAGACTGCGGATGCCCGTCCGCGCCCGCTCGCGCTCCTCGAGCTCCGCGATCCACTGCCGCCCGCCCGAAGCCCCCGCCTTCAGCGTGTCCAAATCCTCGGAAAACCCCTCGCGAAACAGATTTCCGTCCCGCACGGACACCGGCTGTTCTTCGAGCAAAGCCGACTCCAACAGCGCGCAGAGCGCATCCTCCGCGTCGAGCTCCGAAGCGATCCCGCGCAGCACGGCGCCTTCGGGCGCGGCCAATTCCGCTTTCACCGACGACACCGCTTCCAGGCTCCCTTTGAGCGCGAGCAGGTCCCGCCCGTTCGCCGTCCCCGCCACCACGCGCCCGAGCAGTCGCTCGATGTCATACACCGACCGCAGCGCCTCGCGGATATGGTTCCGCGCGAACACCTCGTCCAACAGCCATTCCACCGCGTCCAATCGCGCGTCGATGGCTGCGGTGCCGGTCAGCGGCGCGCGGATCCACGACTTCAGCAGCCGCGCCCCCATCGCCGTCCGCGTCCGGTCCAACACCCAGAGCAGCGTCCCCTTCGTCTCGCGGTCAAACATCGTCTCCGTCAATTCCAGATTGCGGATCGCGGTCGCGTCGAGCACCATATGGTCGAACGCCTGCCGCACGCGCACCTCGCCCGCCGCCAAATCCGGCGCCGCGTCGAGCATCGCATAACGCACATACGCCGTCAGTCCGGCCATCGCGTGCGCCGCCGCCTCGCCGCCGGTCGCACCCGAAGGCACCGCAAACTCTTCCGCGGGCCGCACGCCCACGGTGGCCCTGAGCTCCCGCGCAAACAGCGCCGCAAGCGCTTCGCCCGCACCGCCGTCCTCCTCGGACGCCGCGCCGCAGACGACGATCTCCACGGGATCGAGCCGCGCCAGTTCCGCGAGCAGCGCCTGCCCGAGCGCCCGCGCATCCGCCGCCGAAACCGTGGCCGCGCCCGTCTCCCCCGTGGAAACGTCCGCCCACGCGATCTCCGCCGCCGTGCCCTCCGCCGTCCAGACCGCCGCAAGCCAGTTGCTGCGTCCCGCGTCCAGCATCAACTCGCTCGTCGCCGTCCCCGGCGTCACGACGCGCGTCACCGCCCGCCGCACGAGCCCCTTTGCCACCGACGGGTCCTCCACCTGGTCGCAGACCGCCACCTTGCGCCCCGCCGCCAACAGCCGCGACAGGTAGTTTTCCGCCGCGTGGTGCGGCACGCCGCAAAGCGGCGCCGGCTCGATCTCCGCGCCCAAATGTTTTTTCGTCAGCGTGATGTCGAGGATCTCCGACGCGTCGATCGCGTCCTGATAAAACATCTCATAGAAGTCCCCAATGCGATAAAACAAGATGCAGTCCGGGTACTGCGCCTTGATGTCCAAGTATTGCTCGAGCATCGGCGTTATTTTCATTTTGCTATTCTATCATTTTTTTTCAAGAAGCAGCAGAAATTCTTGATTGCCTTTTGCGCCCGTGATCGGCGAATCCATCACACCACGGCACACCAAACCGTTTTCTTCCGAATAACCTTGCACCTTTGCAACGACTTCCGCATGGACGGCCGGATCGCGCACGATGCCGCCCTTGCCCACCTGTGCGCGCCCTGCTTCAAATTGCGGCTTCACCAACGCGACCAAACGGTTATTGCAAATGCGCGCCGCGGTCGGGAGCACGAGTTTCAAGGAAATGAACGAGACGTCGATGCTGACAAAACCGCAGGGTTCCGGCACCGCGTCTTCGGGGAGATAGCGGACGTTCTGCCGTTCGAGATTCACGACGCGCGAATCGTTTCGCAGCGAGAAATCCAGCTGTCCGTAGCCCACGTCGATGGCATAGACGCGCGCCGCGCCGCGCTTCAGCATCACGTCCGTGAAGCCGCCCGTCGAGGCCCCGATGTCCGCGCAGACCACGCCCGCAAGGTCGATGTCCCAGGCGTCGAGCGCCGCCGCCAGTTTTAGTCCGCCGCGGCTCACATACGGGACGGGGTCTTCCTTCAGCGCGATGTCCGCGTCCACGTCGACGCGCGTGCCGGGCTTCCATTCGACGGTGCCGTCCACGAGCACCGAGCCCGCCATCAAAAAAGCCTGCGCCTTCTCGCGGGAAGGCACAAGCCCGCGCTGCACCAGGAGCACGTCGATGCGCTCTTTCACCCTGCGTATCCCAGTTCCGAAAGCCGCACCGCGATGCGGCCCGCGATGCCCGTGGCGTCAAGGCCGTAGGCGGAGAACAATTCCTCGACGTCCCCCTGCGGCAAAAACGCGTCCGGCCATCCGAGACAGAGCAGGTGCGGCACGGCGGCGGACGACGGCTTTGCGGCTGCCAGCAGCGCCGCCACGGCCTCCCCGAAGCCGCCCGCCAGCACATTGTCCTCCAGCGTCACAAGAAGCCGGCACCGCGCGCCCGCGGTGAGCAGCCCGTCCGCCCCGTCCGCGCACAGCGGCTGCACAAACCGTTCGTTCACGACCCCGCACGACACGCCCGCCTCTTCGAGGATGCGCGCCGCTTCGATCGCCTGCGCCGCCATCTTGCCGACCGCGCGGATCTCGACGAGCGTCCCGCCCGAGAGCCGTTCCGGCCTGCCGGTCGCGAGCGCGGATGTCTGCCCGAAATCCATGCCCACCGCGCCGCGCGGATAGCGAATCGCGCACGGCCCTTCCACGGTCAACGCAAACCGCATCATCTCTGAAAGCTCCGCCCCGTCCTTCGGCGCCATCACCGTCATACCCGGCATTGACGACAGGTACGAGAGATCGAAGACGCCGTGGTGCGTCTCCCCGTCGCGCCCGACGTTGCCCGCGCGGTCGATCATGAAGACCACGGGGAGCCCCTGCGCGCACACGTCCATCAGCATCTCATCGTAGGCGCGCTGCAAAAACGTCGAATAGATGAAGACGAACGGGCGCAGGCCGCCGAGCGCCAGCCCCGCCGCAAACGTCGCCGCGTGGCCTTCCGCGATGCCGACATCGTAGAATCTTTGAGGAAAGCGCTTCGCAAAGGGGCCGAGGCCGACCGCGTCCGTCATCGCCGCGGAAATCGCGCAGACGCGCGCGTCCTCTTCCGCGAGCGCACAGGCGGTCCCGCCCGCGACGGACGACCAGGTCTGCCCGCCCTCGGTGAGCTCTTTGCCCGTCAGCGGATCGAACGGCCCCACGCCGTGAAACAAATCCGGATTTTTCTCCGCGTTGCGGTAGCCCTTGCCTTTCTTCGTCACGACATGCACGAGCACGGGTCCGTCGAGCAGCTTCACCGCTTCGAAGAGCTCCACCATCTCCCGCACGTCGTGTCCGTCGACGGGCCCGAAATACGTGAAACCGAGATCCTCAAACACAGAACCGTCGACGACCGCGTGGCGAAGGAGCTCCTTGATCCGCTCCGCGCGCCGCAGGGCGCCCTTGCCCACCTTCGGGATGCGCCGCATGCTTTCCTTGATCTGCTGTTTTGCCTGCTGGTACGCCTGAGACGAACGCAGGCGCGACAGGTGCGCCGCGACCGAGCTTGTATTCGGCGAGATGGACATTTCGTTGTCATTGAGCACGACGAGCATCTTCGTCCCGCGCGCGCCGACGTTCGCCAGCCCCTCATAGGCGAGGCCGCCCGTGAGCGCCCCGTCGCCGATCACGCTCACGACATGGAAATCCTCCCCGCGCAGCGTCCGTGACTCCGCAAGCCCCATCGCCGCAGAAATCGAGGAACTCGCGTGGCCGCTGTTGTAGACGTCGGATGCGTGCTCGCAGGTCTTCGGAAAGCCGGAGAGCCCGCCGAACGACCGCAGCGTCGCGAAATCTGCCGCCCGTCCCGTCAGGATCTTGTGGACATATGCTTGATGGCCCACGTCCCAGACGATCTTGTCGCGGCAGACGTCGAAGGCGCGGTGCAGCGCCACCGTCAGCTCGACGACGCCGAGGTTGGACGCCAGGTGCCCGCCCGTCTTCGCCACCGACGAAATCAGAAAATCGCGGATGTCATAGGTGAGCAGCTCCAGCTCGCGCTCGTTCATCTTGTGGATGTGTTCCTGAAAATTGGTCCGTTCAAAATCCGTCATGCTATCGTTTCCTTGTCTCCAGTGTGCGCGCGAGCGCGGCCATCGCCTCCGTCGCCGCGGGCTCCCCGCCCGCCTCGCGCACCGCTTTCTCTGCGCGCGCCGTCAGCTCCGAAAGCCGCGCGCGCGCCGCTTCCGTCCCGTGCACCGCCGGCCACGTCGCCTTGCCCGCTGCCGCGTCCTTGCCGGCCGTCTTGCCGATGTCCTGCGTCCGCCCTTCCGCGTCGAGCAGGTCGTCCGCAATTTGAAACGCGAGCCCGAGCGCCTCCGCGTAGGCCGTCAGCTGCGCAAGCATCTCTTCGGACGCACCGGCGAGCTGCGCCCCCGCGCGTACGGCCGCGCGGATCAGTGCGCCCGTCTTGTGCGCGTGGATGAAATCCAAGCGCCCGGCGGACACCGTCAAACCTTCCGCTTCGATGTCGCAAATCTGCCCCGCGATCATACCCGCGCAGCCGCATCCGGCCGCGATCTCGTACGCCGCCCGCATAGGACGGCCCGCCCCCTGTGCGCCTGCCGCCGCGCCCGCGCCAAGCATCCGCTCAAACGCCGCCGACAAAAGCCCGTCCCCCGCCAGAATGGCCGTCGCTTCGCCGAAGACGCGGTGGCTCGTCGGCCTTCCGCGCCGCAGGTCGTCGTCGTCCATCGCGGGCAAATCATCGTGAATCAGCGAATAACAATGGATCATCTCGACCGCGCACGCATACGGCAGCGCCTCTTCGGTCTCCCCGCCGCAACATTCACAGGCGAGCAGCAGCAGCACGGGCCGCAGCCGCTTGCCGGGCGCGAGCAGGGAATACCGCATCGCTTCTTCCAGCGTCCACGCCTCTTTCGGAATCTCCGGAAGCGCCGTCTCCAGATGCGCGTCAACGAGCGCTTTCAGGCGCTCGAAATCCGCTGCCGCCGCCTCTGCCCGTTCGCTCAAGACCGCCGCTCCTTCTCCGCGCCTTCCTCGATCACGAGGATGCGCCGGTTCGCGTCCTCGAGAATCTCCTTGCAACGCTGATAGTATTGCAGGCCTTCCTCGTACACGCGGATGGCTTCGTCGAGCGGCACGTCCTCGCTCGCGATCTTTTCGGAAAGCGCCTCGAGCTTTTCCATCGCTTCTTCAAATTTGATCTCTTTGTCCGCCATGTGTGGCTCCTTTCCCGATCGTCGCGTCCACGGCGCCGTCCGCAAAGCGGAGACCGACCGCGTCGCCGCCCTTCAGCCCCGCCGCACGCGTCACCGCCCGGCCGTCTTCCCCCGTCACGACCGCATACCCGCGCCCGAGCACGGCCATCGGGCTGCACATCTCCAGCCGTTCCGCAAACCGCGCCGTGCGCATCTCGCCGTCGCGGAGCCGCCGGTCCAAACCCGAACGCATCTGCGCCCGCAGCGATTCCATGCGCTCCCCGCCGGCCTCGCGCAGCCGCCCCCAGGCCGCCGTGCGCAGCGCGCCGCGCAACCACCCGATGCGCTCCTCTTCGGCGCGGACGCGCCCCGACAGCCGCGCCTTCAGCCCCGCGAAGTCATGCGCGCGCAGACGTAGTTCCGCGGTCGACAGACGGCGCAGCAAGCCGTCTTTCAGCGCCCAGCGCAGGGATTCCGCGTCTTCCAATAGTTCGTCCGTCGAGGGCACGGCCATCTGCGCGGCCGCCGTCGGCGTCTCCGCGCGCGCGTCCGCGACGAAATCGCAGATCGTGAAATCCGTCACGTGCCCGACGGCGCTGATGACGGGAATCTCCGAGGCAAACACCGCGTCCGCGACCGCTTCCTCGTTGAACGCCCACAGGTCTTCCGCGCTGCCGCCGCCGCGCCCCACGATGAGCACATCCGGCCGCACCGCCGCGGGCTCCGCGTTCGCCGCGCGGATGCGTCCCGCGATCATCGGCGCCGCGTCCGGCCCCTGCACGAGCGACGGATAGACGCGCACGCTCACGGTGCGGCTCTTCGCCGTCAAAATCGTCACCATATCCTCGACGGCGGCGCCCGAGTTCGACGTCACGATGCCCACGCAGCGCGGGAACGCCGGCAGCGGCCGTTTGCGCGCCGTCTCGAAATATCCCTTCTCCGCGAGCTTTGCTTTCAGCGCTTCAAAGGCGGCGGCCAGCGTCCCCTGGCCCTCCGGCGCCATCTGCCGGATGTTGAGAGAATACGTGCCGCCCTTTTCGTACACGCCCACATACCCGTCGCAGACGACGGCCATCCCGTCCTTCAGCGCAAACGTAAGCCTGCGGAAGACCCCCTGCGGCAAAAAGCAGTTTACGCGCGCCGCCGCGTCCTTCAGGTTGAAATAGACGTGTCCGGAGTCGTGAAATTTCAGCCCCGAAATTTCGCCGGCGACCGAAATGTCCGAGAGCATCCCGTCCGTGGACAGGATGCGCCCGATATAGGCATTCAGTTGGCTGACCCGGATCGGCTTCCTCGCCATGCGCTCACCTCCAAATGGACATTATACCATGCCCGGTCCGAGGCAGCGAAAAAATCGCAAATTTGCAGTTTCTACCCCCGTATCGTGCGCGGCACGATTTGCTGGTGCGGGGCGCAGAAACTCTTGGGATTCTGGTAGCAGCCGCCGACGAACGCCTTGCAGTAGTCCCGCAGGCGCGGCAATTCGACGATCTCGTCGAGCTGCCCGCCCTTCGCGTTGAAGATGGGCCGGCTCGTCGCGTGGTAGTGGTCGATGATGTCGTTCATCTTCGCGATCGTATCATCCAACGGCTTGCCGGCATCCTCGTCCTTCACGAGCCGCCGCGCGTAGGTCGCGGCCGCCGCGGTCTCGCCGTGCATGACGTAGATCTCCGTCGCGGCCGTGCCGAGCGTGAACGCGTTGTTGTTGTTTGCCGTCGGGCCGCCGAGCACATAGTGCGCGGCCGCGGAGCCTTTGCGCAGCACGATCGTCATCATCGGCAGGTCGCTCTGCTCGATGGAGTAGATGAGCGCCATACCGAGGCCGAGCATCTCGGCCTTCTCCGCCGTGTCGCCGACGTCGATTCCCGACGTATCCTGGAGCCACACGAGCGGTGTACGGTCGCGCCCGCACATCGTGACGAACTCGCTCATCTTGATGAGCCCCTCGCGGTACAGCTTGCCGCCGAT
>JAISTF010000007.1 GCA_031272745.1 Eubacteriales Family XIII. Incertae Sedis bacterium | reverse complement strand
GCCGCGTTCGTGGCTGATCGGATTGTCCCATCCGTTCTCGGAAAACTCGCCCTTGATGTCCTCGTCCGATCCACCGATGCCGGTCCCCAGCGGGTCGCCGCCCTGGATCATGAACCCGTCGATGACGCGGTGGAACGTGAGCCCGTCATAGAACCCTTCGTTCACGAGTTTCAAGAAATTGTCCACCGTGATCGGCGCCGCCTCGCGGTCGAGCTCGAGCTCAATGACGCCGCCGTCCTGCATCGTGATTTGTACCATGGGATGTTCTCCTTCCGTTTCTACTGTTGCCTCTGCCGCATCCGCCGCTTCTTCTTCAATAACCGATTCGCTGTCCGCCGCGATGTCGCCGCCAAAAGACGCGCTGCCGCTGTCGGCCGTTTCATTCCCGCCGCAGGCCGCCATCACAAACACCAGCGAAAATGCCAGCGCCGTGCACGCAACCCACCTTATCCAATAACGATGATTCTTCATGCCGCCTCCTCTGCTTCTCCTTCCGCTGCGGCTGCCGTGTCCGCCGCCGACGTTTCGGAAATCTCCGTGCCCGTCGGCACGATCTCAAACCATGTCTGCCCCGCCGCGAGCGGGATTGCCTCGCCCGACGCGTCCGTGAAGCGAGGCGGCGTGCCGCCGTCCGAACTCCAGGTGCCGTCGATTTTCACGCCGTCCCGGTACACGCGGCAGGTGCCTTTGCCCGTCATGTCGATGTTGTACGTCTGTCCCTTGCCGGGGATGTCCGCGGCCGGCACGTATTCCTGCCAGAGGATCACGACGTTTTGCGGCGCGACCTGCGGCGCGCCTTCGGCCTCGTCGACCTGCGGCTCGCCCCGGATCGAGCGTTTGTACGCGCCATCTTCATACGACCAATCGACATTGTAGTCCGCGCTGCTGAAGGGAACCTGAAACGAAAGAACCGCTTCGCGCCCCTCCGTATTCAGCGGGCCGAACTCTAAGGTGCGCGGGGTGTGCTCGATCGTGTCGTAGCCCATCTTCGCCGCCTGATCGTAGGTCTTCCCCAAGTCAAGGTAGAGGTTGTGCGGCGCCGCGCGGTAGTCCACGCGGTGGTAGAGCGCCGACGCCGAATTGTGCGACATCTCGCTGATGGACGTCGTCGCGAGGCGCGCCCACACGAGGTCGTTCGCGCCGCTGAAAAAGAAAAACGCGTTGTACTCCGGCACGATGCTCATGTCCGAGTCGCGCGCGCTGCGCACGGGCCCGACCTCGTCCGGCACGTCGCTCTGGTAGAGGCAATTGAAGCGCGTGATGCCGCCTTCCGTGAGCGACTCGTAGACGACGTCCGCGCGCGTGAGGCCGAGCTGCGGCCGCGCCTCGGGCGTGTTCTCGATCTTCACGGAAATGATGCGTTTGACGGTTGCCGCCTCGTTCGGCGCGGCCTCGCCCGTCAGCGGATAATACACCGTCTTTTCCTCGTTCGCAGTACCGCCGCCGCCACCGGCCGCGCCACCGTCGGCGTCCGAATCGCCGCCGCCGCATCCCGCAAGCGACGCCGCCACAAGCAGCGCCGCCGCCGCAACAGTCAACAATTTGATTATTTTCTTCATAGACTCAATCTCCTTCTCCCCCGGCGTCCTACAATTCCACCGTCTGCCCCAGATGCTCGACGATGAAGGGCCGGATGCCCGTCGCTTTTTCCACCGTCTGCGCAAACGCGCGCTTTGGTTCCGCCTCCCCGTGCACGAGGATCAGCGTCCTCGGTTTTTTCGTAAAGCCCTTCACCCACGCGAGCAGGCCGTTTTTGTCCGCGTGCGCGGAAAAGCCCTGCAGATTGTAGATCTGCGCGCGCACGGCGATCTCCTCGCCGAACAGCATCACGGTCTTCGCGCCTTCGGTGATGCGGCGGCCGAGTGTCCCTTCCGCCTGGTACCCGACGAAGACGACCGACGACGTCCGCTTCCACAGATGGTGCTTCAAATGGTGGCGGATACGGCCCGCTTCACACATGCCGCTCGCCGAGATGATGATCTTCGGCGTCTCGTCGCGGTTGAGCGCCTTCGACTCCTCCGTGGTGTTCGTGAAGACGAGCGTTGCAAAATCAAGCGGGTCGTCGCCTTTGCGCACGAGCGCCTGCGCCTCCGCGTCAAAGTCCTGCACGTTTTTCCGAAATGCTTCCGTCGCGGCCGCGGCCATCGGGCTGTCCACGTAGACCTTCACGCCGGTCAGGACGTTGCGCCCCGACTGCTCGGCGTAGGCGTTCAGCTCGTACAGGAGCTCCTGCGTGCGACCCACCGCAAACGACGGGATCAGCACCGTGCCCCCGCGCGCCATCGTCGTCTCGATGATGTTGGAAAGCGCCGCGAGCGAGCTTTGGTTTTCCTCGTGCAGACGGTCGCCGTACGTCGTCTCCATGATGACGGCGTCCGCCTCTTCGATGACGGTCGGGTCGTTGAGCAGCGGGCGGTGGCTCGCGCCGAGGTCGCCGCTGAAGACAAGCTTTTTCTCCGCGCCGCCTTCGCGCACGAAGATCTCCGCGATCGCCGAGCCGAGGATGTGGCCCGCGTCGCGAAAGACAAAGCGGACGTCTTCCGCCGCCTGCACCGTCTCGCCGTAGCGCACCGGGCGGACGGTTTTCAGCGAATTCTCCGCGTCCTCCGTCGTGTAGAGCGGCTCGACGGGGTCTTTGCCCGCGCGCAAAGCCTTGCGGGTCTTCCACTCCGCCTCGTTTTCATGGATGTGCGCGCTGTCCCTGAGCATGATGCCGAGCACAACCGCCGTCGCGTCCGAGCAATAGATCGGCCCGTCGAAGCCGCGCTTCACGAGCAGCGGGATGCGCCCGCAATGGTCGATGTGCGCGTGAGACAAGATCAAAAAATCCACGCTGCGCGGCTCAAACGGAAAGCGCTCGAAGTTTTGCTCTTCCTGTTTGGCGGAACCCTGAAACTGCCCGCAATCGAGCAGAAATCGCGCGCCGTCCGCCGTCTCTATGAGATGGCAAGAACCGGTGACCGACTACGCGGCCCCGCAAAAACGAATCCTCATCTTTTTCCCTTCCTCCGAAAAAACATCCTAAAAAGTATACCATACCGAGAGGAAACGTTTGTGATTGACATGTGGAAAAATGGTGAACCCGACACGAGACTCTGAAAAGAAAGCTGAAAGCTACTGCGGCAGATTGAAAGCGGTAAATGGATAAGCAGTTGTTTAGATTGGCTTTATGACCCAAAGTCCCGTGCCGGGTTTGATACCTTGTCCGCCGCCACCGAAAAGCTCTTTCAGCCGATGACCTATTTTGTTGTCAATTTTTATATACCCAGTTTTTGAAATTTCATTCAAAATATAATATTATTTTAGAATGTATAGGGGAAAAAGTCAATAGAATACAGGGAGAAATTCTGAAACTTGCAAAAAAGGATAAATTATTGAAAGAAAATCAAATCCGCTCGATGAGCACCTGCATCTGGCCGCCGCAGACCATGCCGTCCTCTTCGGCGGTGCCCGTCATGTCGACGGTCTTGAGGCGCCAGCCGCCTTCGCGAATCACGGTGCGCGCGTCGTGCATGACGTCGGACTCCGCGCAGCCGCCGCCGATCGTACCGAGGATGCGCCCTTCGTAGGTCATCGCCATCTTCGCGCCCGTCTCGCGCGGCACGGAGCCGTGCGTCTCGAGGATGGTGAGCAGCGCGTCCATGCCTGCGCCGCCCGCAGCCAGCGCTTCCGCCGTTTCGATGTCGCAGGTCAAGTTGTTTTTCGCGCGGAAGACCGAGATGATCTCCGCGAGGATTGAGACGGAGATTTCAGCGGGCGTCACCGCGCCGATTTTCAGCCCGATCGGCGTGTGGACGAGATCGAGCGCCGCCCGGTCGTAGCCCGCGTCCTCAAGCTGCTTCATCACGATGGCGACGCGGCGCCGGCTGCCGATCATGCCCGTGTAGGCGGGCTCCGTCCCCTTCAGCACGCCTTCAAGACATTCCTGGTCGTGCTTGTGCCCGCGCGTCACGATGCAGACATAGTCCGTCTCGCGGATCTTCACGCGCTCGAACAGCTTCGTGAAATCGTCCATGATGACCTCGTCCGCAAACGGGAAGCGCTCTTTGCTCGCAAACGCGGGGCGGTCGTCGAAGACGAGCACGGAAAACTCCGCGAGCTTCGCCATCTGCGACAGCGCGAGCGCGATGTGCCCGCCGCCGAGAATCACGAGCCGCGGCTTCGGCAGATAGCGTTCGATGACCGTGAGCCCGCCGTCCGCGGGGACGTGGGTCAGCGGCCCGTCCGTCACCGCGCCCTCGAACGAGGCGAGCCGCTCGACGCCGCCCCACCCTTCCGCGTCCGACGCGCGCACGACGGTTTTCTCCGTCGCGCCGTCCGGCCCGTACGCCGACACCACGGCCGCCCGCTCGCCGTCCGCGAGCGCCGCCAAAAGTTCCTTGTACAAATCCTGTATCTGCGTTGTAGCCGCCATCAGTCCACCGCCTTTGTCCAAAGCTCGTTGCCGTAGATGTCCGTGAGCCGGTGCATCGTCAGCATCTTCGTATCCTCCG
>JAISTF010000131.1 GCA_031272745.1 Eubacteriales Family XIII. Incertae Sedis bacterium | reverse complement strand
GTGGCCGCGAACGCTGTGATTCCCAAACGCAATAGGCGCATAGGCCGGCCTCCTTTCCTTTGCCAACGCCATCATGGGGGTTCGGGCGGGGTGAAGGTCAAGTTTCCGATAACTGCTTTTTCACGCGTCGCGCCGCTTCGCGCGTCATGCCGGGGACCGCTGCCAGCTCTTCTTCGGTCGCCGCTTTGATGCCTTCGATGCTGCCGAATTTCAGCAGGAGCGCGGCGCGGCGCTTCTCGCCGATGCCGGGGACGGCGTCGAGCGCGGACTCCGTGAGCCGCTTCCCGCGCACGCCGCGGTGGTATTCGACCGCGAAGCGGTGCACCTCTTCCTGGATCGTGCCGATCAAATGATAGGCGTTCGGCAGCGCGAGCAAATCGACCTCTTCGTCCGTGCGGGCGGAGACGAGCCCGCGCGTGCGGTGCTTGTCGTCCTTCACCATGCCGAGCACGGGAATCGCCGCCGCCGCGCCGCCGAGCGCCGACAGCACCTGCTCCGCCGCGGACGCCTGGCCGCTGCCGCCGTCGACAAGGATCACGTCCGGCAGCTCGGCAAACCCCTTTTCGCCGGCAAGCCCCCGCTTCATCCGCCGGTAGAGCACTTCCTGGATCGCCCCGTAGTCGTCGCCCGCCTCCGCGGAACGGATCTTGAACCGCCGGTAGTCCGCCCTGCTCTTCGCCGCCCCGCGAAACACCACCATCGCCCCTACGCTGTCCGCCCCCCCCGTATGCGAAATGTCGTACGCCTCCAAGCGGGGCGCCCGGGCACCTGCAGCTCCCTCGGTGCTTGCCGGAGCGGCTCCCGCAAACCCCATGATGACTTCAACCGCATCCCGCTCCCGCTCCTCACGCGCCGCGAGCATCTCCCGCACAAGCTCCGCCGACTCCCGCACATCCTTCTGCGCGAGCAGCAGCAAATCGTGCTTCGCCCCGCGCTCCGGCACGAGCAGGCGTACGCGCGCTTCCGCCTCGGCGGACAGATACCCTTCGATCGCCGCCGCGTCCTCGACCGGCTCCTCGAGCAAAATCTCCTTCGGCACCATCGTCTGGTTCGCGTAATACTGCTTCAAAAACGCCGCCGCGATCTCGCGTTTCGGCGCGTCCGCCGCCGCGTCGAGGTGGTGCACCTCGCGCCCCACGAGCCGCCCGTCCCGCACGAAAAACACCACGGCCTGCGCCATCCGCCCCTCTTCGGCCGGCACCGCGACCAAGATGTCCATGCTGCCTGACGACAGGAGATCCACCTTCTGCCGCTCCGTCACGATCTCCGCGTCGCGCGCCAAGTCGCGCCACTGCGCCGCCGCCTCGAAGTCCTGCCGCGCCGACGCTTCCTTCATGCGCTCGCGCAGGGACGCCGCGAGCCCGCGGTCCTTCCCGCGCAAAAAATCCATCGCCGCCCGCACGCGCTCCGCGTACTCCGCCTTGTCAACCCCGCCGAGGCAGCAACGGTCGCACCCGCCGAGAAAGCCGTTCAGACACGGCCGCCATTTGTCGGGGAAGCGCTCCCGCGCACAACGCTTCAGCCGAAACGCGTGATTCAATAAGTCCAAGATGCGGTTCATCGCGCCGACGTCCGCGTACGGCCCGAAGTATTTGCTGCCGTCGCCGCTTGCGAGCGTGCGCGTCTTCACGAGGCGCGGGTAGGCTTCGCCGAGCGTGACCTTGATGTAGGGGTAGGTCTTGTCGTCGAGCAGCATCACGTTGTAGCGCGGGCGGTGGCGTTTGATGAGCGTGTTTTCGAGGAGCAACGCCTCGGCTTCCGTGCCCGTCACGATGGTCTCAAATTCCGCGATGTGCGACGCGAGCGCGCGGGTCTTCGCGTCGAGCGAGGCGGGCGGCGCGAAATACTGGCGCACGCGGCTGCGCAGGGACGACGCCTTGCCGACGTAAATCACTTCGCCGTAGACGTCCTTGTGCAGATAGACGCCCGGCTGGTCGGGCAGGTTGGAGAGGGCTTCCTTGAGGTCAAACATGGCGCTGCGGCCGGCCCCGCGCGGTCAGCCGAGGAAGAAGGCGTCCGCGAGCTCGCGGCCCGAATGCAGGCGCTCGCCCTTTTCGCCCGCGCGTTCCGTGAAAGCATGCGCCGGATTCTCCGCCGCGTCCGCGCCGCCCGCAGCCGCCGCCGCTTCCGCCGCCTTGCGGCTGTCGTACAGCACGAACGGCACCGGCTCGTCCGTATGCGTGCGAATCACGACCGGCGTGCGGTGGTCGGGCACGATGAGGATGCGGAAGTCCTCGCCGCAGCCCTCGAGGTACGCGAGCACGGGCGCGACGATGTCCTCGTCGATGCGCGTGAGCGCCTCGATTTTCTCGGCGCGGTTGCCCTGGTGTGCGCATTCGTCGGGGGCCTCGACGTGGATGTAGGCGAGGTCCTTGCCGCTTTTGAACGCGTCGATGGCGGCCTGCCCCTTGCCTTTGAAATTCGTCGTGATCGTGCCCGTCGCGCCCTCGACGCAGACAGGCGAGAGACCCGCGCAGATGCCAATGCCTTTGATGAGGTCGACGGCCGAGATCACGCTGCCCGTCACGCCGTATTTCTCCGCGACCTTGTCGAGCTGCGGCCGGCGGCCTTCGCCCCATATCCACAGGGAGTTCGCGGGGCGCAGCCCTTTCGCCACGCGCGCGCGGTTGATTTCGTGATCCTTGAGCAGCGCGTAGCTCTTCTCCATGAGCGTCAGCAGGTAGCGCTCGTTTTCCTTGTCCGGCTGCGCGTCCGGCAGATAGAGTTCGATCTGCCGTCCGAGGATGTCGTGCGGCGGCACGAGCGCGTAGCCGCGATAATCTTCGAAGACGTCCCCGATGCCGCTTTCCGTCGGCTTCGGTCCCTCGTCGCGCACGACGAAGGCATGCCGGTAGCTCACGCCCGGATAGAATTTCACGCGGCCGCCGTTTGCGGGGTCGCCGCTGCCGATCCGCGCGTCCACGTACTCGATGAGCGCGCGCGCCTCTTCCGTCGGGATGTCCCCCGACGCGTGGTCGACGATCGTCAGCCCCGCGTAGCCTTCGGGCCCGCCGACCTCACTCCCGGTTTCGGGCGGCAGGATGCCGCCCCTACGAAAATCTCCTGTAGGGGCGGCATCCTGCCGCCCGCTTTCATCCGAAAGCGTCACGAGATTCGCGCGGAACGCCACGTCCCGCGGCCCGAGCTCGATCCCCATGCTCACGGCCTCGAGCGGCGAGCGCCCGGTCAAATCCTTTGCCGGATCGTAACCGAGCACCGCCATGTTGGCCGCGTCGCTGCCGGGGGCGACCCCGCGCGGAATCGTGCGCACGAGCCCCACGCGGCCGCGCCGCGCCAGCAAATCCATCGTCGGCGTCGCCGCCGCTTCGAGAGGCGTCGCCTCTCCGGGGACCGTCACATCCGCGGCCCCGTCGGGTACCAGAATCAAATACTTCAT
>JAISTF010000128.1 GCA_031272745.1 Eubacteriales Family XIII. Incertae Sedis bacterium | reverse complement strand
TCAAACCGGCGCATCCGCACCATCGTCTCGAAGAACGAGAGATACTGTGTTTTCGTCAATCCCTTCGCCATGCCCTTCGCCTCCTTTTTATAGTATAACCATTACGCAAGTTCCGTGCCAACCCCGCAAACCGCCGCGTTTCGCGTGTTTTTGCATTTCGCGCTTGCATCCGCATGGCAAATATGTCACAATAACTGTGCCAATATGACACAGGAGGTCACAGATGTTCCAATTTGACGAAGCCTACAAGCGCAGCGCGCACCGCGCGTGGGCGGCGCTGTGCCGGGGGGAAGAACAGGAAGAAGGCGGCGTGCGCCCCGTCATCCTGCGCTCCTGGCAACGCTCGATGGCGTATGGCGTCGACCCCCTGTCCGTGAAAAAGGCCGTCCACGATTCCGAGGACGTGCGGCGGCGCAGCGAGGCCAACCGCGACCTGCTGCTCATCGCCCGCTCGTATATGGAGCGCCTCTATTCCATCGTCTCCGGCTCCGGCTTCTATCTGATGATCAGCGACGCGGACGGCGTCGTGCTCGATCTGATCGGCGACGAGGACATCGTGCGCGAGGGGCGCGCGAAGAGCAACCTCGTCGTCGGCGCGGACCGCAGCGAGCGCACGGCCGGCACGAACGCGATCGGCACGAGCCTCGCCACATCCGAACCGATCCAGATCTGGGGCGAAGAGCATTTCGTAAAGAGCCACAAGATCTACGCGTGCAGCGGCGCCCCGATCCTCGGCGAAAACGGCGCGGTCCTCGGCTGTCTGAACCTGACGGGCCTTGCGGAAAACGTGCATCCGCACACGCTCGGCATGGTGCTGTCCGCCGCGCTCGGCATTTCAAAAGAGTTGGAGATCCTGCATCGCCCCAAGGCAAAGACCACCGTCGGGTTCGCGGCCCGTTATTCCTTCAGCGATATTCTCGGGACATCCGCCCTACTGTTGGGCGCCGTCGATCTTGCGAAAAAGGCGGCGTCCGGCGATTCCAATATTCTCTTGCTCGGCGAGAGCGGTGTCGGCAAGGAGCTCTTCGCGCAGGCAATCCACCGCGCGAGCCGTTATGCGGGCGGACCGTTTGTCGCGCTCAACTGCGCGGCCATGCCGGCGGGCCTCATCGAAAGCGAGCTGTTCGGCTATGAGGCGGGCGCGTTCACGGGCGCGGCGAAGAGCGGCAACCCCGGGAAATTTGAGCTTGCCGACGGGGGCACGATCTTCCTCGACGAAATCGGGGATATGCCGCTCGACGTCCAGGCGAGCCTGCTGCGCGTCATCGAGACCCGCGAAATCGTGCGCATCGGCGGACGCTCCGCGAAAACACTGCATGTGCGCATCGTCGCCGCGACAAACCAAAACCTCACCGAGCGCGTCCGCGAGGGGCTGTTCCGCGAGGATCTCTACTACCGCCTGCACGTCATCGCCATCCAGATTCCGCCGCTGCGCGTCCGCAAAGAAGACATCCCTGCGCTCGCGGAGCATTTCGCCCGCGCCAAAGGCGCCACGGGCATCACGAAGGAAGCCCTGCGGTCGCTCGCCGCCCGCGACTGGCCCGGCAACATCCGCGAACTCGAAAACGCCATCGAGCGCGCCACCGGCCTGACGGAAGACGGCGTCATCACGGAGCAAAACGTCCTTGAAAACGAACTGCCGCAAAGCCCCCCGCGGGAAGCAGAGGCACCGCCTTCCCCGTACAATATGGAATCGCTCGAAAAGGACGCCCTGCTCCGCGCGCTCGCGGAAACCGGCGGCAACGTCACAAAGGCCGCCGCCCTCCTCGGCATCAGCCGAAGGACGATCTACCGGAAGATGGGAAAAGTCGGCGTTATTTGACTTCCCACGGCATGACGGTTTTTTCGAGATCGAAGCGGAAGAATCGCGGCAGGCCGCCGGTGAGGAGCTCCGTCGTTTCGCCCGTTACGAGCGGGCGCAGATAGGTGAGCATTTCCTCGGAGACGTCCGTGCCGGCCTTCGTGATCCACGCCGCGGGCACTTTCTTTTCCTTGTTCGCGACCAGTTCGAGCTTGCCCTCGTCGTAGCGCACGACGTACGGCACGTCGCTGATGCGCGCGATCGTAATCATGATGTCCGTCTTGCCGTTCACGGCCGCCTCGACCGCGCGGTAGCCGCATTGGTAGGATTCCTCGAGGTCGACGGTTGACGCGCAATGCGCCGCCGCGCGCTGGAGCGTGCTGAACTGGATCGCGCGCGTCTTCAGCTTCGGCACGTCGACCTGTTTTTTGATGATCTCCTCCAGCACCGTCGCGACGCCGCCGAGCGTCTTGTGGCCGAACATGTCCTCGGCCGCGCCCGTGTCCGCGAGGTAATTTCCGTCCGCGTCGTGGATGCCTTCCGAGACCGCGATGAGGATCTTCGACTCCTTCTCCAGCAGCCGCCGGACTTCCATGACGAAGGCTTTCTCGTCAAAGTCCACCTCGGGCAGGTAAATCAGATGCGGCGCCGGCACGCCCGTGTCGCGCGCGAGGGCCGCGGCCGCCGTCAGCCAGCCCGCG
Source organism: Eubacteriales Family XIII. Incertae Sedis bacterium (assembly GCA_031272745.1). Classification (GTDB taxonomy): domain Bacteria; phylum Bacillota; class Clostridia; order Peptostreptococcales; family Anaerovoracaceae; genus WRFF01. The sequence goes on along the minus strand of JAISTF010000128.1, from coordinate 3,593 downwards.
TTGCGCCCCATGATCTCGACGATCGTGACCGCCGGAATCGGGTAGACGATGGTGTCCAAATACAGTTCCGCGACCGACGTCGCCACGTACCGCGCCGCGCTCCCGAAACCAGGGCAGTGGTCCGTCAGCTCGAGATCGTTGTCGATCGTTTTCGGAATGCCGACCGCGACGATGTCCTCGCCGGCCTCTTTGAGAAAATCCGCGAGCTTGTTCACCGTGTCCATCGAATCGTTGCCGCCGTTGTAGAAGAAATAACCGATGTCGTAATCCTTGAGAATCTCCGTGATCTTTCCGTAGATTTCCTTGCCTTCTTTCGGGATTTTGTAACGGCTCGACCCGAGCGCATGCGCCGGTGTGTGGATGAGCAAGTCGAAGTCTTCGCTCCGCTTCATCTGGTCCGAAATGTTGATGATCTGCCGGTCCAAAAACCCCTGCATCCCGTTCACCGCACCCAGCACATTGCGAATCTTCGTGCTCGCCATGCCCCGCGCGATCGCGCCTGTGATCGACGCGTTGATTGCCGACGACGGCCCGCCGCTCTGCGCGATCAACATATTCCTCTGTTTTGCCTTTGCCATGTTATTTCTGCTCCTTTACCGCTTTCTCCGCCACCTTCGCCACGTTCTCCGCCGTGAACCCGAATTTCTTGAACAGTTCCGCCGCCGGTGCGGATTCCCCGAACCCGTCCATCGTCACCGCAGCGCCCGCCGGTCCCACATAGAACCCCCACGGCTGTCTGGATCCCGCCTCGACGGCCACGCGCGCCGCGACCTGCGGCGGCAGCACGCTCTCCCGGTATTTCGCGCTCTGCCGCTCAAACGCCTCCATGCAAGGCATGCTCACAACCCGCGCATCGATTTTTTTCTTCTTCAATAACGCCTTTGCCTCGATGCACAGCGGCACTTCCGACCCGCTGGCCAGCAGGATCACATCCGGCTTTTTGCCATCCTCGGCGGCGACGACATAGCCGCCTTTCAGCGCGTCCTTCGGGTTTTCGCACACCGGCGCGATGTTTTGACGCGACAGCACGAGCGCCGTCGGCCCCTTGGCCGTGAGCGCCGACAGATACGCCGCTTTTGTTTCGTTCACGTCGGCAGGGCGGAAGACGTCGATGCCCGGCTGCGCCCGCAGCATCGCAAGCTGCTCGATGGGTTCATGCGTCGGCCCGTCCTCTCCGACGCCGATCGAATCGTGCGTCAGCACGTAAAAAACCGGAAGGCCCATGATCGCCGCCAGCCGCATCATCGGCTTCATGTATTCCGAAAACACAAAGAACGTCGCCGCGTACGGCAGCACGCCGCCGTGCAACGCAAGTCCGTTCACGATGGCGCCCATCGCCAACTCCCGCACGCCGAAATGGACGTTGCGGCCTTCCGGCGTCTGCTTTGAAAAATCCCCCGCGCCCGACAGCGCGCTTTTGTTGGACGGCGCGAGGTCCGCGGAACCGCCGAAGAGCCACGGCAGATCGTCCTTCAATGCGTTCAGAATCGCGCCCGAAACGCTGCGCGTCGCGTCCGGCTTCTCTTGCTTTTCCGCCTTGCCGAGATAGGTCTTGACCGCCGCAGGCAGTTCCATTGAAAGCGTCTTCTCAAAAGACTCATAGGCTTCTGGGTCCGCTTCCTTATACGCGCCGAGCAGCTCCACCCAGGCGTGCTCCGCCGCGGCGCCCTTCTCCGCGAGTCCACGATAGTGTGCGTATACCTCATCCGGCACCGCAAAGGCTTCCGCCAGCGGCCACTTCAGATTTTCGCGCAGGATCTTCTCGTTTTCCTCGCCGAGCGGCTCGCCGTGCGCGGACGCCGTATCCTGTTTCGCGGGCACGCCGTACCCGATGTGCGTGTGAATCTTGATGAAGGACGGTCTGGTCTTGTCCTGCTTCGCGAGCTCGAGCGCAAAGCGAATCTGCTCGATCTCGTTGCCGTCCGCGACTTCGAGCGTCTGGAACCCGAACGCCTCGAACCGCGCGGAAACGTCTTCCGTGAACGCGAGGTCCGTCGACCCCTCGATGGTAATGCGGTTGGAATCGTAGAGCACGATGAGCTTGGACAGCCCGAGTGTGCCCGCGAGCGAGCAGGCCTCGGAGGAGATGCCCTCCATCAGACAACCGTCGCCGGCCAACACATAGGTATAGTGATCGACAAGCGGCAGGCCGGGGCGATTGAATAATTTCGCCAGATGCGCCTCCGCCATCGCCATCCCGACCGCCATCCCCAGCCCTGCGCCGAGCGGCCCCGTCGACGCGTCGATGCCGGGCGTCACGCCCCATTCCGGATGGCCCGGCGTCTTCGAGCCAAGTTGCCGAAATCGCTTCAGTTCGTCGACGGTGAGCCCTTCATATCCGTACAGGTGCAGGAGCGCGTACATCATCGCGGAGCCGTGGCCGCCGGACAGCACGAAGCGGTCGCGTCCAAACCAGGCCGGATCTTTCGGGTTGTGGCGAATGTGGTGCGCATAGAGCTCGTATACGATCGGCGCCGCGCCCAGCGGAAAGCCCGGGTGCCCCGAGTTTGCCTTCTGTACCTGATCCGCCGCCAGAATGCGAATCGCGTTTACCGCCGGATTTGTGTCCATCTTCTACATCTCCTTTTGTTTCAACTGTACGCAAATCTCACCCTTTGCGTCCCAATCCGCAAGCAGGCGCAAGGCCTCGCTCGCCGCGCGTGATGCCTTCTCCTCTCCGCCCGCGTCGCCCCACCGGTCCGTCACGCGGTTGCTGACGACCGCAAAAATCGCGCCCATCCGCATCCCGTGCAGACGCCCGACGACAAACTGCCCCGCAGCCTCCATCTCGATGTTGAGCACGCCCGCGCTCTGCAGATCGGGAATGATGCGCTCCGCAAACGACGGCCAATAACCGCCCTGATCCGCAATCGGCCGTCCCTGCCCGATGTAAAACGACCCGACCGTATATCCGATGCCAACCCCGTAGCGGTAGCCGAGGTTCTCGCAAGCCTGCATCAACGCCATCACGACGACGGGGTCCGCCGCCGCCGGATACGCGGGCTCGATGTACGTATCGCTCGTGCCGTCCTTCCGCACGCAGGCAAACGGGATGATGAGATCGCCGAGGTCGTACTCGGCCTGGATGCACCCCGTTGTCCCGACGCGCACGCAGGTGTGCACCCCGAGCGCATGGAGTTCATGGATGCAGATTTCGCTGCCCGCCGCGCCGATGCCCGTCGACGTCGTCGCGAGCGGCACGCCCTTATAGACGCCTGTCACGGTCTTGAACTCGCGGTATGACGCGATCTCTCGCGCGTTCACCCAATCCTGCGCAATCACGAGCGTCCGCTCCGGCGCCCCCGGCAAAATCACATACGGCGGCACATCCCCCTGCTTCAACCGCAGGTGGTAAACCCTCCCGTCATCGTCCGTCGGCGCGCTTGCTTTGATGTCTTCTTTCGTCATGAAGAAGAGTATATCAGGAACTTCGCCAGTATGCAAAAACGCGCCGCTTTCGCGACGCGTTTTTGATAGGTGTGGCAGCGACCTGCTTTTCCGGGCGGTCGCCCGCCGAGTATCATCGGCGCGGGGGAGCTTGACTACTGTGTTCGAGATGGGAACAGGTATTTCCTCCCCGCCATAGCCACCAC
>JAISTF010000093.1 GCA_031272745.1 Eubacteriales Family XIII. Incertae Sedis bacterium | reverse complement strand
GGTTGCCTGCACGACGGAAGCATTCGTTTCAACGAGATGCGGCGGGTGTTGAGTTGCTCTGAGAAGGTGCTTGCGCAGAGTCTGCGAGAACTTGAGCGCAACAAGATCATCTATCGTACTGTATACCCGGAGGTTCCCTTGCGGGTCGAATACCGACTGACGCCGGCCGGTGAGAAACTTCGGCAGATTTACGACCTGATCTATCTATGGAGCTTGGAGCAGCTCAAGGAAACCGGAGAAGAGATCGCCCCGCTCACGTTCAAGTTCCACGACGACGTGCGCACCAGCCACAACCAAGAATAGCCTATAATCATAGGCAGACGACGGGGTTGCCCGTATGGAATCGAACGGAATCGAAAGGAGCCGGCGATGGAGTTTGACATCAGGGACATAGCGCTGGCGCCCGCCGGGGAGCGGAAGATCGCGTGGGTGCGCGACCACATGCCGCTGCTGCGGGCGCTGGAAGAGAAATACGCGGGGCTGCCGCAGGGGAGCAAGCCGCTGGACGGCGTGAAGATCAGCCTGTCCGTGCACATGGAAGCGAAGACGGCCTATCTCGTGCGCGTGCTGACCTGGGCGGGCGCGCAGATGCGGGCGATGGGGTGCAACGTGCTGTCGACGCAGGACGACGTCGCGGCAGCGCTCGTGACGGGGCGCACCGCGGGGCAGGATGCGCAGGACCATGGCGGGCCGGCGGCAGAAGGCGTGCCCGTCTTTGCGGTGCACGGCGAGAGTGAGGAGAGTTATTCGGGGCACGTCGAGGACTGCCTCGGGCACCGCCCGAACGTCATCGTCGACGACGGCAGCGACCTCGCGCACATGCTGCACACAAAGCGGCCCGACCTCGCAGAGGAGATGTGGGGCGGGTGCGAGGAGACGACGACCGGCGTCATCCGGCTGAAGGCGCTCGAACGCGAAGGGCTTTTGAAATTCCCGATGGTCGCGGTCAACGACGCGCGGTGCAAGCACCTCTTCGACAACCGTTATGGCACGGGGCAGAGCGTGTGGGACAGCGTCCTGCGCAACACAAACCTCATCGTCGCTTCCAAGACCGTCGTGGTCGCGGGCTACGGCTGGTGCGGGCGCGGCATCGCGATGCGCGCGTCGGCGCTCGGCGCGCAGGTCATCGTGACGGAGATCGACGCGGTGAAGGCGATGGAAGCGCGCATGGACGGGTACGCGGTGATGACGATGTTCGAGGCCGCGCCGCTCGGCGACATCTTCCTGACCGCGACGGGCTGTCGCGACGTCATCACGGTCGCGCACATGGCGCTCATGAAGGACGGCGCCATCCTCGGCAACGCGGGCCATTTCAACGTCGAGATCAACATGGCGGAGCTCGAGGCGCGGGCGACGGAAAAGTACCCGGCGCGCGCGGCCATCGAGACCTACGTGCTGCCCGGCGGCAAGCGCGTCCACGTCATCGCGGAAGGCCGCCTGCTCAACATCGCGGGCGCGGACGGCCACCCCGCGGAAATCATGGACATGAGCTTCGCGGTGCAATTCCACTCCGTTTCTTATGTCGTCAATAACTACAAGTCGCTGGAGAAGCGTGTCTACGATGTGTCGCAGGAGATTGACGAGGTGGTGTCGAGGGCGCGGCTCGCGGCCTGGGGCGTGGAGATCGACGCGCTGACGCCGGAGCAAGAGGCGTACCTGAGCAGTTGGGAAGCGTGAAGGCAGGAGCGATGAACGAGCAGGATTTGGAACGGCAACTGATTGCGTGGCGGCGCGACCTGCACCGCATCCCCGAGCTCGACGACAACCTGCCGAAGACGCGGGCGTACCTGTGGGGCGTGCTCGAAGGCCTCGGCGCGGAGCTGCGGGATCTGGGGCCCGCCGGGTTCACGGCGTATTTCGCGGGGGACGGCGCGGAGACCACCGCCTTTCGGGCGGACATGGACGCGCTGCCGATCTCGGAAGAGACGGGCTGCGCGTTTGCGAGCACGCACCCCGGGCAGATGCACGCCTGCGGGCACGACGGGCATATGGCGATGCTGCTCGGCCTCGCCGCATCGCGGGCGGCAGGATGCCGCCCCTACTCCGCATCGCAACAAAACGAGCAGTCCCTTTGTAGGGGCGGCTTGCAGCCGCCCGTCCTGCTGATCTTCCAGGCCTCCGAGGAAACCACCGGCGGGGCGAAGCGCATCTGCGACACGGGTGTGCTGCGCGACTACGGCGTTTCGCGGGTCTACGGCCTGCACCTGTGGCCGGACCGCCCGCTCGGCGAAATCGTCTGCCGCCCCAAAGAATTCATGGCCGGCACCTACGTCGCCGAAATCGACATCCACGGCCGCTCGGCGCACATCGGCGAATACTGGAACGGCATCGACGCCCTCGCGGCCGGCTGCCAATTCGTAAAGGAAGCCTACGCGCTCGAGGCCCGTCTTCCGGACGACACCTTCCGCATCGTGCGCTTCGGCACCTTCCAGGCCGGCACGACCAACAACGTCGTCGCCGAGCGCGCCGTCCTCACGGGCGCGGTGCGCGCCTTCGACGAGGAGACCTTCGCGCGCATCTTCGAAGGCTTCGGCGGCATCGCGCAGGGCATTGACCATGACTTTTGCACGGAGACCGAAATCCGTTATTCGGAAGGCTATCCGCCGGTGATCAACCCGCCGGACCTCTATGCAGAAACAAGGGCGAAACTCGAAAGCGCCGGCTTCGCGTGGCACGAGCCGGGCGAGCCGATGATGCAGGCAGAGGATTTCAGTTATTATCAGAAAGAAGCGTCGGGGCTCTATCTGCACCTCGGCACCGGCGTGGACGCGCGCCTGCACACCCCCGACTACGACATCGACGAGGCCGTCCTGCCCGTGGGCCTGCGCCTGATGCAAACGCTGGCGGGCTGAGCCCCGTCAGGACGCGGCGATAAGGAACAGCACCCGCCGAAGCGAGTGCCGGTATTTCCGATGGTGACATTGAACCCAAAGGGCGCCACGCTCACGGGCAAGGGCATCCCCTTCAAATCGAGCAACAGTAAGGTCGTGACCGTCGACAAGGCCGGAAAGCTGACGGCGGTCGGAAACGGCAAGGCAACCATCACGGCGAAGGCCGGTGGCAAGAGCGCAAAGATTGCGGTGACGGTGAAGTAGGCGCGCAGGCGATGCGCAGCCCGCTGCTCAAAAAATGCGGAAATCTGCACTTCTTTGGGCGAAAACGCGGTTTCAGGGCCGTTTTCTGCTCAAAAAACACGGAAATCTGCAATATTTCTCCTAAAAAATTCCACTTGGCCGTTTCAAATTGCAGATTATCGAATTATTTGAGCACGGAGGCAGGGAAGCGGTCTATGACGACGCGTTTTTCAGCCACGCGCACGAGCCTTGCGCTCTTTTCTGGACGCCGCGATCTCCGCGTTGATTTCGTCGAGCGTCATCTCGTCTGCGCCGCTACGCTTCGCCCTTTCCTGTACGTTCCGCGTGGCTCTCAATGCGCGAATCCGCGACAGGTCAAGAATGGTATCCTCGAAAGACGCCTCGTCAATGCCGAGCATCAAGTACGCAGGCTTGCCGCTGTTGGTCACAACCAGACTGCCGTCTTTCGCAATCATGTCATCAAGTTTTGCCGTCGAATTGCGCAACTCGCGAACCGAAATAAATTTCATGCAATCACCTCCGACAATAATGATACCGTTTTGATGACCGTTTGTCAATCGTGATTGTCACAGCATGCCGGACGCGAGCATCAATCCCAAGAACGCCATCGGCGTAGTCATCATTCCGAAAACCCCGCCGGCCGTGATATACTGGTAGGATGAATACGGAACGGGAAAACTTGGCCGCCTTGCTTTTCGGGGACGCGGGGGGAGATACAGAGACAGACTGCGGGGACATCGAGGCGCGTTATCCGGCGCGGGACTTGCCGGCGGGCGCGTTTGTGACGCGGCTCGGGCCGAGCCCGACGGGGTTCGTCCACCTCGGCAACCTCTTCATGGCGACGGTCAACGGGCGGCTCGCGCGGCAGTCGGGCGGCGTGTTTTATCTGCGCATCGAGGACACGGACCAGAAGCGCGAGGTCGAGGGCGCGGTGCCCACGCTCATCGAAAGCCTCGCGCGCTTCGGCGTCGGGTTCGACGAGGGGGTCTTGCCGGCTTCGGACGGATCGGACGCTCCGGCCGCTCCGGCCGCCCCGGGCACCTCGGACGCCTCGGGCGGCGCGGCGGCCATCTGCGAGCGCGGCGCCTACGGCCCGTACTTCCAGTCGCGGCGGCGCGACATCTACCGCGCCTTCGCGCGGCGGCTCGTGCTCGAGGGCAAAGCCTACCCCTGCTTCCTGACGGAAGAAGAAATCGAAGACATCCGCGCGGCGCAGGAGCAGGCGAAGGAGTTGCCGGGCATCTACGGACGCTTCGCGAAATGGCGGGACGCGGGCTATGAAGAGGTCGCCGCGCGCATCGGCGCCGGCGAGTCCTGGGTGCTGCGGCTGAACGCGGACGCCGCCCCATCCGAAGACACCGTCACCGTCACCGACGCCATCCGCGGCGAAATCACGTTTCCGAGAAACATCCTCGACGTCGTGATCCTCAAGCAGGACGGCCTGCCGACCTACCATTTCGCGCACGTCGTCGACGACCACCTCATGCGCACGACCCACGTCGTCCGCGGCGAGGAATGGCTGCCCTCGCTGCCCATCCACCTTATGCTCACGGACGCGCTCGGCTGGACGCCGCCGACCTACTGCCACACCGCGCTGCTCATGAAGATCGACGAGACCACGGGCGCGAAGCGCAAGCTCTCCAAACGCAAGGACCCCGAGCTCGCGCTGTCCTACTACCGCGCCGAGGGCTACCACCCGAAGGCCATCGAGGAATACCTGCTCACCGTCATCAATTCCGATTACGAGGAATGGCGCCTCGCCAACCCGACCGCGGACAACGTGGACTTCGCGGTGACGACCGGGAAGATGGGCACCTCCGGCATCCTCTTCGATCTCCGGAAGCTCGAAGACGTGAGCAAGGACACGCTGCTGCGCATCCCCGCCGAGGAGCTCGCGGACTTCCTCATCGACTGGGCCGCCCGCGAGCGCACGGACGCCCTGCCGGTCCTGCGGGCCGGCCGCGCCACGCTCGTGCGCGCGCTCGACGTGGGCCGCACCGGCGCCAAGCCGCGCAAGGACCTCGCCTACGCGAAGCAAATCCTCACCTTCGTCGGCTATTTCTTCGACGAGTTTTTTGCAATAACAGACCCGCTGCCCGAAACGGTTTCGCAAAGCGACGCTGCTGCGATCCGGCGGGATTATTTATTGACCTATGACCACGGCGATGACCGCGAGGTTTGGTTTGAGAAAATTCGCGCGATCGCCGAACGGCACGGCTACGCGCCGCGGCCGAAGGATTACAAGCAGGACCCCGTGCGGTGGAAGGGGCACGTCGGGGACGTCAGCTGCGTCATCCGGCTCGCGCTCGTCGGGCGCAGGGACTCGCCGGACGTGTGGGAGATCCAGCAGATTCTCGGGGAGGAGCGCGTGCGCGCGCGGCTGGCGTTATGAGGAAGCGCTACCGCGAATTCGTCGACCGGTACATCTACGACGACACGCTCGGGTTTGACGACCGCGTCACGAACCTGATCTGCCTCGTCGGCGCCGTCTCGCTGCTCGCGTCCATCATCGGGCATGTGATCGAGCAGTCCGTCTGGCCGCTGATGGCCCTGAAGGGCGCCATGGTCGTTTGCATTTCGCTGCTCTTCGTCATCTGCAACCATACGCGCACGTTTGCCGTCGGGCGCGTGCTTGCCATCGTCGGATTTGCCTACGTCATGATTCCGCTGCTGTTCTTTTTGAACGGCGGGCCGGAAGGCGGCATCGCGGCGTATTTCGTCCTCGCGCTGGTCCTCGTCACGCTCCTTTCGCACGGACGCGCGTATGCCGGGTTCATGGTCGGCGCGATTGCGATCACCGTGCTTTGTTATGTGCTGGCGTACCTGCGGCCCGAGCTGGTGCTGCCGCTGACCACGTTCCAGCATTATGCGGACAACATCCTGTCCATCCTCGTCACGACGCTGTTTGTCTCGCTCATCATCCGCGGGCTCACCGGCTTGTTTCAGCGCGAGCAGATGAAGGCGGCGGCGGCGAGCCGGGCCAAGGGCGATTTCCTCGCGCAGATGAGCCACGAGATGCGCACGCCGATGAACGTCATCATCGGGATCTCGTCGGTCCTCGCGCGGTCGGACGACCTCGTCTCGCACAAGGACGGGATGAAGAAAATCGAAGGCGCGGGCGCGCACCTGCTCGGCGTCATCAACGACATCCTCGACATGTCCAAGATCGAATCGGGCAAATTCGATTTGTCGCCCGAGCCGTTCCGTTGGCGCGCGATGATCGACGGCGTCTGCGCCATCATCCGGTACGACGCGGCGGAGAAGCGGCAGGCGCTCCTCGTCGAAAGCGACCCCGCCATTCCGGACGTCCTCGTCGGCGACCGGCAGCGGCTGGCGCAGGTAATCACGAACCTGTTGTCGAACGCGGTCAAGTTCACGCCGGAAGGCGGGGAGATCCGGTTGGCGGCAGGGCTGGGCGCGGCGGATGGCGCGGGCGGCGCGGACGGGAGCGACGCGGCTGTTGCGGACGGCGACGCGGGCGCGGGCGCGGGCGACGCGGCGCGGGTGTCTGCGCACATCCGCGTGTCCGTCTCGGACACGGGCATCGGCATCACGGAAGAACAGATCCCGCGCCTCTTCCGCTCGTTTGAGCAGGCGGACAACAGCACCTCGCGCAAATACGGCGGCACGGGGCTCGGCCTCGCGATTTCGAAAAACATCGTCGAAGGGATGGGCGGGACGATCCGCGTCGCCTCGAAGGTCGGGGAAGGCTCCACGTTTTCGTTTGACGTTTCCCTGCCGGTGGGCCGCGAAGATGACGTGGCGGACGCGGCGGCGGCGGCGGAAGACATGCCGGACTTCTCGGACTGCACCATCCTCATCGCCGAGGACGTCGACATCAACCGCGAGATCATCGCCGCGCTGCTCGAGCCGACCGGCGTGCACATCGACTTCGCCGTCGACGGCGCGGAGGCGGTGCGGAAATATTCCGAGGGCGCGGCGCGCTACGGCCTCATCTTCATGGACATCCAGATGCCCGGGATGGACGGCTACGAAGCGACGCGCCGGATTCGGGCGTCGGGCGTCCCGCAGGCGGCCACCGTCCCGATTTTCGCGATGACCGCCAACGTCTTCAAAGAGGACGCGGACCGGGCGCTCGCGGCCGGCATGAACGGCCACCTCGGCAAGCCCGTCCACCTCGCCGACGTCCTCGCGAGGATGCGCGAAGCGCTGCGGTGAGCCGAGGGGGCGCAAAAGCGGGCGGCTCGCTACCGAAGCACACGTCGAGTGGCGTGGCAGAGTCCGCGGTGCGTCGAGTGGCAGACTTGTTGCAAAAATAGCCCCGTTTTTCGGCAATAACGGGGTTGTTTTTTGCAATAAGTCTGCCAGTCGGCGAACGCTTTGGGCGTGCCGCCCGGTGTTCACCGTATCGTTTGCGATTTCAGGGAAAAGACGATTCCCTCGGCGTCTCCTCCGGCGCGCAATCACTGCGCGCGGGTGTATTTACAAATATGCACCATTCTTGTTTACATCGTATGAAAATTGGTATACAATGAGTGTGTGGAGGTGAGAAAAATGGCACAGGCGACGATGAATGTACGAATTGACGAAAACGTAAAGAAGTCTTTTGATGAGTTCTGCGCAGAGGTGGGAATGAACGCTTCCGTGGCGGTGAATATGTTTGTTCGCGCGGTTTTGCGTTCGCGGAGCATTCCGTTCGCGATCACAAATGCAGGCGATGTTGCGACGGATGAAAGATTGCTGGCCGAGGCGCTCCGTGCGACACTTCTCGACCGCATTGAAGAGGGCGAACACGGGCGTTGGGTCGATCACAAAACCGTGATGAGCGAAGCACGAAAGATCGTGGCATCGGCGCGCGCGGGGAAATAGCAGACGGCATGGCAATAAAATATGAAGCGAAATACCTCGAATCGGCGCAAAAAGATATTGCGGATGCCGTGTCGTATATCGCGGTGACGCTTGTCAACCCGACCGCTGCAGATACGCTGATTGACGAGATTGAAAAAAAAGTGGAACTGCTTTGTAGCGGATATTGGCGCGGGCAACAACTAAAAAATCATTCGAGCGGATGGTTCGACGACATGGATATGAACTGGTGCAAGGTGAAAAATTATTATTTGTTCTTTCGGTTCGACGACGAAAACGCCGTACTTCGGATCTATCATTTCTCACATCGTCTTCGCGGGCTTGACAGGATACTGGCCGAAGCGGAATAGCTTGCGCGGGCGGGGCAGCGGTCAGGCACCTTTCGCGATTTGCCTTTGGCAAATCGCGAAAGGTGCGCAAAGCCCCGCCCCTACGTTCCTGTTCGCCGCCCGTTACTTTCTTCACCGCCACAGGTTTCTTCGCCACCTTGATCGTGAACGTCTTGAGCACTGCAGTGCAAACGGAAAATAAATTGTCGGATTTACGGGAAGAAAATTGTTGAATTTACGGAAGAGTTATTGTGTGATTTTCGGAGAAGCGCCGAAAGGCCGAAAAGTAGACAGCGACATTGTTTGAGAAAAGCTACATTGTGTTCCGCCTTGCGCCGATGCGGTGTTTACCCGAACATGAAGGTCAGGTCGCAGGTGGCGACGGGCTTCGCGCCTTCGGGGATGCTGCCGTCCTCGGCGGCCTTGTAGGTGCGGGCCGTGCCCTTGCCGCCGCGGCTGCGCAGGCCGGACAGCTCCACCTCGAGGCGCAGCGTGTCGCCGGGTTTCACCATGTCGCGGAATTTGCAGGCGTCGAGGCCGCCGAAAAAGGCGTTGCGACCTTTGTTTTCGGGCAGCGAAAGCACGCAGAGTGCGCCCGTCTGCGCCATCGCCTCGACGAGCAGGACGCCAGGCATGACGGGGTTGCCGGGGAAGTGGCCGACCGTCCAGAATTCGTCCGCGCGGACGCGCCTGACGCAAACGGCGCGGACGCCGGGTTCGAGCTCGAGCGCCTCGTCGATCATGAGGAAGGGCTCGCGTTGGGGGATGACGGCTTTGACTTGATCGGTTGTGAGCATGGGGGCCTCCTCTCAATCCTCGTAACGCTTCAGCACGATGACGCCGTTATGGCCGCCGAAGCCGAAATTGCTGCTCATCGTATAACGGACGTCGGCCTTGCGGGC
>JAISTF010000074.1 GCA_031272745.1 Eubacteriales Family XIII. Incertae Sedis bacterium | reverse complement strand
GCCCGGGGTCGGCGTACCCGTTCGCGGGGCTCTGCGGCGCCGCGGTCGCGTGCAAGCTGTGCTGCGCGATGTTCGACCGGGCGCACGGGCGGCAGGATGCCGCCCCTACAAACGCATCCGTAGGGGCGGGGCTGGCCCCGCCCGCCTCGCGCGCGGCGCTGAACGCGCTCGTGGACCTCGTCGCCGTGGCGACGGTGGCGGACGTGATGCCTTTGACGGACGAAAACCGCACCTTTGTGAAATACGGGCTGGCGATGCTGCGCGAAGGGCGGCGCCCGGCACTCGCCTGTCTTTTGGGCGTGGCGGGGATCGACCCCGCGCGGGTCTCCTCGCGCGACATCGCGTTCGGCGTCGCGCCGCGCATCAACGCGGCGGGACGGCTCGAGGACGCGGCCGCGGGCGTCGAACTGTTCCTGACGGACGACCCCGCGCGGATGCGCGAGATCGCGCAGCGCATGGACGCGCTGAACCGCGAGCGGCAGGCGATTCAAAAGAAATGCGTGGACGACTGCATGGCGCTCGCGCGGGACGCGGGGCCGTTTCTGCTGCTTCGCCCGCCCGCGGCGCACGAAGGCGTCTCGGGCATCGTGGCCGGCAAGGTGCGCGAGGCGACGGGGCTGCCCTGCGCGGTGGTCGCGGAATCGGCCGACGACGGCGCGCTGTACCTGAAGGGGTCGGCGCGGAGCGCGGGCCGGCTCGACCTCATCGCGCTGCTCCGGCGGCATGAGGAGTTCTTCGTGCGCGTGGGCGGCCACGCGGCGGCGGCCGGCTTCCTGATCCGCGCCGGGGACGAGGAGCAGCTGCGCGCGGCGCTGTGCGCGGACCTTGCCGCGCTGCTCGCCGACGACCCGGCGCTCTTGGACGAAGAGGAAACCGTCGACGCGGACGTCGCGCCCGAAGACGTGACCGAGGCGCTCGCGGACGCGCTCGAGGCGCTCGCGCCGTTCGGCGCCGGCTGGCGCGAGCCGCTGCTGTCGTTCACCGCCCTGCCTTCGGACATCACGGACGTCCGCGCGATGGGCGCAGACGGCGCGCACGGCCGCTTCAAGGCCGCCGGCGTCCCCTGCACTTGGTTCCGCTGGGACCCCGACCTGCTCGGCAAACCCCTGCAAATCACGGGCACCCTCGGCTGGAACCATTTCCGCGGCCAAAAAATCCTGCAATTTACCGTTGCGCAGGTGCAGGAGATTATTGTATAATAATCGTTCGGATGTTGCGCTTTCGGAGGATTGATGGAGAAAGGGTTGCTGGTGGTGATATCGGGTCCGTCGGGGACGGGCAAAGGCACGATTTGCAGGGAACTGTTGAAGCGTGTCGACGCGACGCTTTCGATTTCGATGACGACGCGCGCGCCGCGGCCCGGCGAGAAGGAAGGCCGGCACTACTACTTCACGGACCGCGAGCGGTTTGAGGCGCACGCCCGCGCGGGCGGGTTTTTCGAGCACGCGGAAGTCTACGGCGAGCGTTACGGCACGCCGAAGGAGCCCGCGCTGGAAGCCCTCGCGAAGGGACGCGACGTGATCCTCGAGATCGACACGCAGGGCGCGATGCAGGTGCGGGAGGCGTACCCCGAAGGGGTCTTCATCTTCGTGGTGCCGCCGTCGCTCGCGGAGCTCAAGCGCCGCATCGAAAAGCGCGGCGGGGAGAGTCCGGAGAAGATCGCGTTGCGGCTGTCCAAGGCGGAGGGCGAGATGGCCTACCGCGAAAAATACGACTATGCCGTCGTCAACGACAAGCTCGCGAGGGCCGTGGACGACGTGCGCGCGATCATCCGCGCGGAACATTTGAAAGTGGAAAGCAACAGGAGGAAAAAAGATGCTGCTGGAACCGTCGATCACTGAAATCAAAGAAAAAGCCGACAGCCGTTACACGCTCGTCATCATGGCGGCGAAGCGCGCGCGCGACCTCATCGAGGGGAAGCCGGCGCTCGTCGAGACCGACCCGAACGTGCCGCTGTCCGTCGCCGCGAAGGAGATCCTCGACGGCGAGATCACGTACAAGCGCCCGGTTCCGGCTGCGGCCGCCGCCGCGGACGACGGCTATCTCGATCCGGAGGAGGTCGGTGCGTAACTACTTCTTGCGGGAGGATCCACAAGCCGCGAAGGCGGAGAGGGACGCCCGCTTTCGGGCGTTTTTTGCGGAGTCGCTCGCGGACTACCTCGGGCAGCCGTCCTTTGACGCCGGTCGCGAATTCGCCTTCCGGCGCGGGCCGCACGGCAAGCCGTATTTCGCGGACGAGGCGCTGGCCGGCGTGTATTTCTCGATCTCGGACACGACGGGCTGCCGCGCGGTCTGCTTTTCCGACCGTGAGGTCGGGGTGGACTGCGAGAACGTGCCGGCGCGCGCGCGGATGGGCGAGGAAGGCATCGAGAAGATCGCGCGACGGTGGTTTTCCGAGGAGGAGCAGGCGTTTGTGGCAGGCGACGCGCACGGCGGGGCGCCGGCGGTGCCGGACAGCGAAGGCATGTCCGCGGCGGAGCGGTTTTTCTGGGTCTGGACGCGGAAAGAGGCGTATGTGAAGTGGACCGGAGACGGAATCTTCAGCGGGATGCGGGCGTTTTCGACGCTCGGGGACGAACGCATCGTTTCCGGACTGTTCGAGGAGGAGATACGGTGGGCGATTTGCTCGGAAAAACAGACGGCCTGACGGAGACCGACAACGCCTTCGAGAAGGGGCTGACGTTTCTGGAGCGGCGGGACCGGACGGTCGCCGAGGTGCGGGAGCGGCTGGCAAAGCTGCGGTTTGAGAAGGATGTCGCGGATGCCGCGATCGCGAAACTCGAGGAGCTTGGTTATTTGAACGACGCGGTTTTCGCGCGCCGCTACCTGCGGATGCTCATCGGCAAGGGGCACGGGCGGCTGCGCGTCGTGCAGGAGATGCGCAACAAAGGATTTGCGGGCGAGCTCGCGCGGCAAACGATCGACGAGCTGTATTCGGACGAGGCGGAGGAAGAGGCGGCGCGGGCCGTCGCGGACAGGCGGCGGCGGGAGATTCCGGCGGCGTTGTGGGAGCAGGAACCGCAGAAGGCGGAGGAGAAGGTGATCCGGCGGCTCGTGTCGCGCGGGTTCCCGTATGCGGTCGTGAGAAAAGTGACGGAAGGGATGCGACATGTTTAAGGCATTGGACGAAGGCAATATCGCGGAAGTGCAGGGCGCGCAGGCGGACCTGTGGGAGCGGGAAGGGCTGCTGGAGAAGTGCACGGAGGGCCGCAAGGACCGGCCGGCGTTCGTGTTTTACGAGGGGCCGCCGACGGCGAACGGCAAGCCGGGCATCCACCACGTCATCGCGCGGTCGTTGAAGGACAGCGTGAACCGCTATTGGTCGATGAAGGGCTACTACGTGCCGCGCAAGGCGGGCTGGGACACGCACGGGCTGCCCGTGGAAATCGAGGTGGAAAAGGAGCTCGGGTTCTTCGAGAAGGGGGACATCGAGAAATACGGGATCGCGGCGTTCAACGAGAAATGCCGCGAGTCGGTCTTCAAATACGAGGGGCTGTGGCGTGAGATGAGCCGGCGGATGGGGTTCATGGCAGACATGGACCACCCGTACATCACGCTCGACAACGACTACATCGAGACGGGGTGGTGGATTCTCAAGAAGTTCTTCGACGAGGGGCTGATTTACGAGGGGCACAAGATCCTGCCGTACTGCCCCCGGTGCGGGACGGGGCTCGCGTCGCACGAGGTGTCGCTCGGGTACAAGGAGGTCACGACGCTGACGGTGACGGTGATGTTTCGCGTGAAGGATTCCCGGCTCGGCGGGCGGCAGGATGCCGCCCCTACGGCGGCGGGAGAATATTTTCTGGCGTGGACGACGACGCCCTGGACGCTGGCGTCGAACGTGTCTTTGACGGTCGGGGCGGACATCGAGTATGTGAAGGCGCGGATGACGGACGGCCCGTTCGAGGGGCGCGTGTTCTGGGTCGCGAAGGCGCGGGCGGACGCGGTGCTCGGCGAGGGACAGTACGAGGCGCTTGAAACGGTGCGCGGGTCGGCGCTCGAAGGGATGGCCTACGAGCAGCTGATGCCGTTCGTCGACGTCTACGCGGGCGCGAAGGCGGGGACGAAGGCGTTCTACGTGACGGTCGCGGACTACGTCGGCGAGGAGGACGGCACGGGCATCGTGCACACTGCACCGGCCTTCGGCGAAGACGACTACCAGACGGGCCGGCGGTACGGGCTGCCGGTGCCGAATCCCGTGGACGAGGACGGCCGCTACACGGACACGCCGTGGAAGGGGCGCGTCGTGACGGACGAGGACCTCGCGGTGGACATCGTGAAATGGCTCGGAGAGTCGGGGAAGTTATTCAATAAGGCAAAAATGGCGCACAACTACCCGCATTGCTGGCGGTGCGGCACGGCGCTGATCTACTACTCCAAGCCGAGTTGGTATATCGAGATGACGAAGCTGAAAGACGACCTCGTGCGCAACAACGCGGCCGTGCATTGGGTGCCGGATTTCGTCGGGGAGAAGCGGTTCGGCAACTGGATCGAAAACGTGAACGACTGGGCGATTTCCAGGACGCGGTATTGGGGGACGCCGATTCCGATCTGGCGCTGCGCGGACTGCGGCGAGCTCGTGTGCGTCGGGTCGCGCGCGGAGCTGCGGGAGCGGGCGGCCGCGGCGGGGCACGAGATCCCGCTTACGGCGGACGGCGCGGTCGACATCGAGCTGCACCGGCCGTACGTTGACGAGGTGCCTTTGAAATGCGGGAAGTGCGGCGGGGCGATGGCGCGCGTGCCGGAGGTGATGGACTGTTGGTTTGACTCGGGGTCGATGCCGTACGCGCAGCAGCATTTCCCGTTCGAGCACGCGGACGAGTTTTACGGGAAGCTGTTCCCCGCGGATTTCATCTGCGAGGGCATCGACCAGACGCGCGGGTGGTTCTATTCGCTGATGGCGATTTCGACGTTTGTGGAGCGCGGGCGCGAGCGGGCGCCGGGCGAGCGGGCGGCGGCGGACGCGGGGCGGGCGTCGTACAGGAGCTGCCTCGTGAACGATTTGATCCTCGACAAAAACGGGGAGAAGATGAGCAAGTCGAAGGGCAACACGGTCGACCCGTTTGCGATGTTCGACAAATACGGCGCGGACGCGGTGCGGTGGTACCTGCTGTCGACGTCGCCGGCGTGGGTGCCGACGAAGTTCGATGAAGAGGGGCTTGCGGAGACGGCGGCGGGATTTTTCGGAACGCTGCGGAATGTGTACAAGTTTTTTGTGTTGTATGCGAACCAGGACGGCATCGACCCGCGGGCATGGCTTGGTTCGCCGGTTCTGAAATCGGAAGCGGACCGGTGGGTGCTTTCCCGGTTGGCCGGGGTGGTTGCCGGGGTGCGGGCGGACATGGACGCGTACGACCATATGCACGCGACGCGGCGGATCTCGGAGTTCGTCGTGGAGGATTTGTCGAACTGGTACATCCGGCGGTCACGGCGGCGGTTTTGGGGCAGCGAACTGACGGACGACAAGAAGGCGGTGTACGCGACGACGTACGAGGTGCTCGTGACGGTGGCGAAATTGATGGCGCCGTTCGCGCCGTTTGTCGCGGAAGAGATGTTTTTGAATCTGACCGACGGAGACTCCGTGCATTTGGAGGCGTTTCCGGAGGCGCGGGAGGACGATTTGGACCCCGTGCTGGAGGATCGCATGGAGATCGTGCGCGGCATCGTGTCGCTCGGGCGCGCGGTGCGCGAGAAGGAGCGGCTCAAGGTGCGCCAACCGCTGCCTGCGGTGCTCGTCGACGGACGGTATCGCGAGCAGGTCGGCGGGATGGAAGACCTCGTCATGGAAGAACTGAACATTCGCGAAGTGCGCTTCGCGGAGGACGCCTCGGCGTATATGGACTATGTGCTCAAGCCGAATTTCAAGGCGGCGGGGCCGGTGTTCGGGCCGAAGGTGAAGGCGTTTGCGGCGGCGCTCGCGGGGCTTTCGGGAGGCGATGCCGTGAAGTTTGTGGCGGCGTTGGAAGGCGGCGCGGGTGCCGGGGCTGCGTTGCGTGTGGACGGCGAAACGGTGAATGTCACGGCGGATCTCGTCGACGTGAAGGTCTCCGCGAAAGAGGGCTTCGCGGTCGGCATGGAAGGCGGGCTCTTCGTCATCCTCGACACGACGCTGACGCCCGCGCTCGTGCAGGAGGGCCTTGCGCGCGAATTCGTCAGCAAAGTGCAGCAAATGCGCAAAAGCGCGGGATTGGAGATGATGGATCGGATCGAGATCGGTTATTCGGAAGAAGGCGGGAGCGAAATCGCCGGCATGGCGGGCGAGTACGCGGCGTATATAAAGAAGGAAACGCTCGCGGACGCGCTCGGGAGCATCACCGCGGACATGACCGCCGTGCAGGACGTCGACCTCAACGGCCGCGCCGCGCGCATCGCGATCCGGAAGGTGTGACAACCGGTTTCAAAGCTTTCTGAGTTTTTTTTGAAAGTCGGTTGACTTTTATTATTTTTTCTTCTATAATGTCACAAAATCCATATTTTCTTTTCAATTCCGGCGGACTGGGGCTGGAAGGGGGCATTCAAAAATAAGGTTTTCCTGACTGGGTGGGAAAACTCTTTTGCGTACAATTGGATAGTTTCTTTTACGTGTTTTGACGTGCTATTTCGTTGTATGTGATTCGATAGGGGTGTAAATCGATGAATAAGGATTCAAACGGAACGATGTTGACTTCGCGCGCCTTTGCGCGACTTTTGGCGTTGGTGCTCGCCGTCGCCACGGTCGCCGTGTACACGCTGCCGGTGAGCGTCATCGGGTCAAGCGGGGGCAGCGCCCCACAAGACACGGGCGCCGCGACGGCGGCGCCGCAAGGAGAAGAGCAGACGGAACAGGCCTTGCATACGGTCCTGTTCAATTTGCCTGAGGGCTATGCTTACGAGGACGGGACGACCACGTTCTCTCTTCTTGTGAAGGACGGCAACGTCGTGCCGCAGGGCGGCATACCGGCTGCGCCGGCCGCGCGGGACGGGTACGCCTTCGCCGGCTGGAAGATCGTCAGCGGAGACGGCACGTCGGAGATCCTGACCCCCGAAGCAATCACGACGAAAAACGTCACATTGGATACTTTATATACCGCCGTGTACGACAAGGCGGAAAACGTTTCCGAGGAGAGCGGTGAGGAGGCCGCCTCCGAAGACACGGATGCCGCGCCTGCGGAAGAGGCCAAGCCTGCGGACGATGCCGCTGCGGAAGACACCCCCGCCGCGGATGAGACCGCGGATCCGGCCGCCGCGGAGGGCGAGGCCCCCGTCGAGGGCGAGACGCCCGCAGAAGACGCGCTGACGGACGAGGAAGCGGCCGCGGCCGCGGAGGCCGCCGCCGCCGAAGAGAGCGGGAAGACGAAGTCCGGCATCGAACCGATGGCGGCTTACTTCGCGGGCTCGTGGACGGCTTTGAAGAACCGCGTGGAAACGAACGGCGGGACTAACGGATCCGTTGCCGGAGACGTCATCACGCTGAACGGCGATGCCTGGTGCAACTCAAACGACGTCGGAGATCGCGCCATCAGCGTTACCAAAGACCTCACCATCATCGGCAAGCAGGGCAACACCCAGCATTATTTCGCGGGCAACAACGCGAACAACCCGGCATATTTCAATGTGGCGGCGGGCGTCACGCTGACGCTGCAGGATACGCAGGTCTTGGACAACACGTTCTATGTCACGGGTCCCGGCAAGGTCGTCTTCAAGGGGACGACGGACTGGCGCGGCGTGGATGTG
>JAISTF010000054.1 GCA_031272745.1 Eubacteriales Family XIII. Incertae Sedis bacterium | reverse complement strand
TTGCCGGTGATCGGGATCGGGGTCGCGTAGTAGGTGTCGACGAGCACGATGTGGAACGCGAGGAATACGATGTAGAAGACGCCGACGAAGGTCACGAAGCCCTGCGTCAGATCGCGCTTCTCCATCGCAAACATCGAAAGGAAGCACAGGACAAGGGCGATGAAGACCCACGGGAGCGTGATGTAGGCGCGCAGCGGCGGCACGAGGTAACCCGCGTAGAGGATGATCGCGCTCGCAAGCAGCGGCCAGCGGGCGGGCCGGCGCGCGCCGAACGCGTCCTCGTATTCGCGCAGCGCGAGAATCGTCAGCGCGAAGACGCCCGCGACGAGGAAATACCCGCCGAGGAAGACGATGACGAGCAGCGGCGCCATGATGAGACCGGATTTGAGGCGCGTCTTCATCCCTGCGTCCGTCCTCCGAAACGGCGCTTCCGCGCGCCGTATTCCGCGATGGCCGCGTTGAAATCGTCCGGCGTGTAGTCCGGCCACAGCGTGTCTTGAAACACGAGCTCCGTGTAGGCGCACTGCCAGAGCAGGAAGTTCGACAGCCGCTTTTCGCCGCCCGGCCGGATGAGCAGATCCGGATCCGGCGCCCCCGCGGTGTAGAGGTGCTCCGCGAACTCTTCTTCCGTGGACGGGTATGCGAGGGCCGCCCGCAAAATCTCCGCGCGGCTCCCATAGTTCAGCGCGATATGAAACCGCAGCCCCGTATTCCCCGCCGTCTTGTCGATCGTCTTGTCGAGCGCCGCGTTCACCTTCTTCGAGAACGGCGCGCGGTCACCCAGCACGTCGACCTTTACATTATTCCGATGCAGCTCCTCGAGTTCGCGGTTCACATAGATGATGAGCAGGTCGAAAATGCCCGCGACCTCCTCCTGTGCCCGCTTCCAGTTTTCCGTGGAAAACGCGTAGACCGTCAAATGCTTCACGCCGATGTCCGACGCGTGGCGCACGATCCCGATCATCGCGTCCATGCCG
Source organism: Eubacteriales Family XIII. Incertae Sedis bacterium (assembly GCA_031272745.1). Taxonomy (GTDB): domain Bacteria; phylum Bacillota; class Clostridia; order Peptostreptococcales; family Anaerovoracaceae; genus WRFF01. The sequence continues at coordinate 3,527 of JAISTF010000054.1, read as the reverse complement.
GCCTCGTGGCCTTTGTACTTCGGCAGGCCGCGCGCCTCCGCCCAGCGCCCGTTCCCGTCCATGATGACGGCGACGTGCGCCGGCAGGTTTCCGGTTTCCGCCGTCCCCGCCGTCAAACTTCGAGAATCTCCGCGTCCTTCGCCGCAACGATCTTGTCGATCTCGGCCGTCGCGTCGTCCGCCTTTTTCTGCGTCTTCTTCTCCTCGTCCTTAAGATCGTCCTCGGTCAGCTCGCCGGCCTTCTCCTGCTTCTTCAGGATCTCGTTCGCGTCGCGCCGCTCGTTGCGGATCGCGACCTTCGCGTCCTCGCCGTATTTCTTCACGAGCTTCGTGAGCTCCTTGCGCCGCTCTTCCGTCAGCGCCGGAATCTGCAGCCGGATTACCTTGCCGTCGTTGCTCGGATTGATGCCGATGTTCGCGACGTTGATCGCCTTCTCGACCTCGTGCAGCGACTTCGGGTCGAACGGCGTCACGAGCAGCGACCGCGGATCCGGCGCCGCGATGTTCGCGATGCTCTTCAGCGGCGTCGGCGTCCCGTAATAGTCCACCATGACCTTGTCAAGCAGCGCAGGATTGGCCCGCCCCGCGCGCACCGTGTTGAGGTTTTCCTTTAGATTGGCAATGCTCTTCTCGATTTTTTCCGCGAGCACATCCTGTACGTCTCTGCCTTGCGTGTCCATGATGACCTCCTTACGTGATGACCGTCCCGATCGCCTCCCCGCGCACGGCCTTCAGGACATTGCCCGGCTCGCTGAGCGCAAAGACATGGATCGGAATCCCGTTGTCGCGGCACAGCGAAGCCGCCGTGCTGTCCATGACTTTCAAATCCTTCTCGAGAACTTCCTGATGTGTGATTTTTGAATAACGGACGGCGTCCGGATTTTTTTCCGGGTCGTCCGAATACACCGCGTCGACCTTTTTGGCGAGCAGGATCACATCCGCGCCGATTTCCGCCGCGCGCAGCGCCGCCGTCGTGTCCGTCGACATGTAGGGGTTGCCCGTGCCGGCCGCGAAGATCACGACGTCGCCGCGCTCCATCTCCGCGATGGCCTTGCGCCGGATGTACGGCTCCGCGATTTCACGCATCTCGATGGCCGTCTGCACGCGCGTATCGAGCCCTGCGTTTTCCAACGCCGACTGGAGCGCGAGGCTGTTGATGACCGTCGCGAGCATGCCCATATAGTCGGCCGTCGCGCGGTCCATGTTTTCGCTCGTGCGCCCGCGCCAGAAATTCCCGCCGCCGACGACGATCGCGACCTGGACGCCGAGATCGTAGATCTCCTTGACTTCCTGCGCGACCATGCCGAGCATCGCGTCGTCCAGACCAAAGCGGCCGGCGCCCGCGAGCGCCTCGCCGCTGATCTTGAGTACGACCCGTTTGTATTTCGGCTGGCTCATTGCCCCATCTGCTTTGCGACTTCTTCGGCGAAATTCTCTTCCTTTTTCTCGATGCCTTCACCGACCTCGTAGCGCACCTTGCTGACGACCGCGACGTCCTTGCCGATGGCCTTGCCGCCGTCCTTCACATACTGCGCGACCGTCAAATCGCCGTTCTTCACGAATTTTTGCTCGAGCAGGCAGGTCTCCTTCAGCTCTTTTTTCAGGCGGCCCATGACCATCTTCTCGACGATCTCGGCGGGCTTGCCTTCCGCGAGCGCCTGCTCGACGAGGATCGCCTTTTCCTTCTCGATGTAGTCCGGGTCGACCGCGCTCTCGTCGATGAACAGCGGGTTCATCGACGCGACCTGCATCGCGACGTCCTTGCCGATCGTCTCGACCTCCGCGTACGACGCGTCGGTCTTCAGCCCAACGATGACGCCGATCTTGCCGCCGAGGTGCAGATAGTCCACGTAGACCACGCCCGGCTCGGACAGCGTCTCGAAGCGGCGCACGCTCACGTTTTCGCCGACCTTTGCGATGAAATTCGTCAGCCATTCCTGCACCGTTTCGCCCGTGCCCGCGTATTTCTCCGCAAGCAGGCCGTCCACGTCCGTCGCCGCCGTCGTCAGCGTCTGCGCCGCGAGCGCGTCGACAAATCCGACGAATTCCTCGTTTTTCGACGCAAAGTCCGTCTCGATATTCACTTCGAGAATGCCGGCCTTCGACGCATCCTCGTTTTTCACGACGCGCACAAGCCCTTCCGCCGCGATGCGGCCGGACTTCTTCGCGGCCTTCGCGAGCCCCCGCTTGCGCAGCTCGTCGATCGCCTTCTCGATGTCACCTTCCACTTCCGTCAGCACGTTCTTGCAGTCCAACATGCCCGCGCCCGTGCGTTCCCTGAGTTCCTTTATCAATCCTGACGTAATAGCCATTTGTACTTACCTCCAATATACTCCTGTCATTCTCGTGCTTGTCCCGAGAATCCAGCGATTAAAAATCGTCCTCTTCGTCTTCGTCGTCCTCATCCGCTATGAAGTCCTTCTCGGTCATCTCCGGCTCCGCTTTCGCATCCTCGTCGTCGTCATCTTCTTCGTCGTCAACGTCCGCCGCATCCGCCGCGAAATCCTCCGCCGTCATTTCCGGCTCCGCCTTCGCGTCCTCGTCGTCCGCTTCATCCTCCGCAGGGGCGGGGCTTGCCTCGCCCGTCGCGTCCGCCGCGTCCACGTCCGGCTTCTCCTCAAACATCGCCTCGCCGACCACGCCGCCGCCTTCGCCGCCGCCAAAGCTCTCGCCCTGGTTGGCCTCGACGACCGCGTCCGCCATCGCTGCCGTGATGAGCCGGATCGACCGGATCGCGTCATCATTGGCGGGGATCACAAAGTCGACGTCGTCCGGGTCACAATTCGTGTCCACGATTCCGACGATCGGGATCCCCAAAATCCTCGCTTCCTTGACCGCGATCCGCTCTTTCTTCGGATCGACCACGAAAATCGCCCCGGGCATCCGGTGCATGTCCTTGATGCCGCCGAGGAATTTCTCAAGCCTCGCGTACTCCTGCCGCAGCTTCAGCACTTCCTTTTTCGTGAGCTGCTCGAACACACCGTCCTCTTCCATCTTCTCGATCTCATGCAGGCGGTCGATGCGCCCCGAGATCGTCTTGTAGTTCGTGAGCATCCCGCCGAGCCAGCGCTCGTTCACGTAGAACTGCCCGCAGCGCTCCGCCTCTTCCATCACCGCCTGCTGCGCCTGCTTCTTCGTGCCGACAAACAGAATCGGCTTGCCCGTCTTCACGACGTCCTGCAAAAAAGCGTAGGCGTCATCGATGAGGTTCACCGTCTGCTGCAAATCGATGATGTAGATCTGGTTTCGCTCGGCAAAGATGTACGGCGCCATCTTCGGGTTCCACCGTCTGGTCTGGTGGCCGAAATGAACGCCCGCTTCGAGCAATTGTTTCATAGAAATAACTGACATGCTTTCACCTCCGTGGTTTCTCCTCCATCGCACGGTTCCGCTTCGGCAACCCCGGGGATCATGTCCGTCCCCCGAAGCACCGGCCGAAAGCGCCGTCCGATGTGCGTAATCTTCCGCGCCGCAAAGCGCGAGCATTATTATACAATAATGCCGACGCGCATTGCAAGGCTTTTTTCA